>NZ_JBOICG010000716.1:0-2910 GCF_050739995.1 Pseudomonas sp.
GGGCAAGCCCGCTCACTACAAAGGGCTTGCCCCATGCCAGCCTCCAAAATTGTGCAGAGACCTATAGCCGCTCAGGCAATCCACCGGAACTTTGCCAACAAATAATCGCCTGAATCCGGTAGGCTCACCCTTTTCATTCAAGGAGTTACTCCCATGGCCAAAGCCACCGCCCGTCACATCCTGGTTTCCACTGAAGCCAAGTGCAACGAACTGAAAGCCCAAATCGAAGGCGGCGCTGACTTCGCAGAAATCGCCAAAGCCAACTCCAGCTGCCCATCCAGCCGCGACGGCGGCAACCTGGGTTCGTTCGGTCCAGGCCAGATGGTCAAGGAATTCGACACCGTCGTGTTCAGCGCCCCGGTCAACACCGTGCAAGGCCCGGTAAAGACCCAGTTCGGCTACCACCTGCTGGAAGTTACCAGCCGCCAGGACTGATCCAGTCCGCGCTGATGCGATAAACAACGGCCCGCCTCTTGGTGGGCCGTTGTGCATGTGATGACTGGCGACACGGATACCGTTAGCGTACAAATCCCTATTCTTCTTCACCCGGTGTTCAAGGCTGATAATGCGATTGGCTTTTTCCAGACTGCTCAGTACCTCCCTGGCCCTTCTGCTGGCCAGCACCGCCGTGATCGCGGCCCCGCAGACCTACCTCACGGTATACGGCGAACCGGCCAAGTACCCCGCTGGCTTCAGCCACTTCGACTACGCCAACCCGCAGGCCCCCAAGGGTGGCAGCCTGCGGCGCTCGGCCATCGAGATCGGGCGCTTCGACCATGTGTTGCCCTATATCGACAAAGGCATCGGCGTGTCCCAGGTCGACGGCTGGCTCTATGCCCCCCTGGCCCAGCGCTCCCTGGATGAGCCCTATACGGTGTATGGCCTGGTGGCAGAGAAGATGGAGCGCGCCGAGGACGGATTGTCCCTACGCTTCTACCTCAACCCCAAGGCGCGCTTTGCCGATGGCAAGCCCATCACCGCCGAAGACGTGCGCTACAGTTTCGATCTGCTGATGACCCAGGGCAGCCTGCGCTTTCGAACGCTGTTCGCCGACGTCAAGCACGTCGAAGTCGAAGGTGAGCGCCAGGTGCGCTTTGACTTTTCCAGCAATGAAAACCGCACCCTGCCCCTGGATATCGCCACCCTGCCGGTGTTCCCCGAACATTGGTGGAAGACCCGCGACTTCGCCAACGGTGGTGGTTACGAAGCCCCGCTGGGCAGCGGCCCGTACACCGTCAGCAAGATCGATTCCGGCAGCACCATCACCTTTACCCGTGATCCCGACTGGTGGGGCAAGGACCTTCCCGTCAGCCGAGGCCTGTACAACTTCGATCACCTGAGCCTGGAATACTTCGGCGACACCGAAGTGGCGCGCCAGGTGCTGCGCGGCGGCGCCTATGACTTCAACCGCGAGTTCTCCGCCACCGGCTATTCCATCGGCTATAACGGCCCGGCACTGGACGACGGTCGCCTGCAACGTGCCCACTTGGCCAGGGAGATGCCGCAACCGGCCCAGGGCTACGTGTTCAACGTGCAAAAACCGATGTTCAAGGACCGCCGCGTGCGCCAGGCCCTGGCGATGCTGTGGGACTTCGAATGGGCTAACCGGCAGATGATGCGCAATATGTACATCCGTCAGCAGAGCTTTTTCTCCAATAGCCCGTTGGCCGCCAGCCAGCCGCCTACACAAGACGAACTGGCAGTTCTTGAACCGTTGCGCGGCCAGGTTCCCGACGAGGTATTCACCCAGGTGTTCAAGGCACCGGTCACCGATGGCAGCGGCATGATCCGTGACAAGCAGTTGCAAGCCCTGGCCTTGCTGGAGCAAGCCGGCTGGAAACCGGAGGGCGACAAGTTGGTTAATGCCGCCGGCGAGCCACTGGAGTTCACCTTCCTCAATGCCCAGAGCGGCATAGAACGCCTATTGCTGCCATACAAACGCAACCTGGCACAGATCGGCATAACCCTGAATATCCGACGTATCGACCCCTCCCAATATGTGAACCGGGTCATGGCACGGGATTACGACATGATCGTCGCCGGGTTCCCGGTCACCACCTCACCGGGGATGGAGCTGTACAACTATTTCGGCTCGACCGCCGCCTTTGATCCCGGCGCCAACAACTACATGGTGCTCAAGGACCCGGCAGTCGACAGCCTGATCAAGGGCCTGGTCAAGGCCAACACCCAGGCGCAAATGCTTACCTACGCCCACGCCCTGGACCGCGTGTTGCAATGGAATTACCTGTGGATTCCCAACTACTACCCGCCCGGCACCTCGGCGGCGTGGTGGAACCGCTTCGGTCGCCCGGCCATCGAGGCCAAGAACGACGAAGCCCTGGAAACCTGGTGGGAAATCAGCCCAACCCCCTTGACCAATGAGCAGATGAACGCCGAATTGAAAAAACGCGGAGGTGCGCGCTGATGTTTGCTTATATCGTGCGGCGCCTGCTCCTGATCATCCCGACGCTGGTGATCATTCTGCTGGTGAATTTTGTGATCGTGCAGGCCGCCCCTGGTGGCCCGGTGGAACAGGCCATTGCCCACCTGCAAGGGATTGGCGGCGGTGGCGTCGGCGGCTCCGGCGGTGACGGTGCTGGCACGGGCTCCCGCGCCAGCCGTGGCCTGGACCCGAAACTGATCAAGGACATCGAGAAACAATACGGCTTCGACAAGCCGGCACCGGAACGCCTGTGGCTGATGCTCACGAGTTACGCGAAGCTGGATTTCGGTAACAGCTTCTTTCGCGGCAAGACCGTGATCGACCTGATCCTGGAAAAGATGCCGGTGACCATTTCGTTGGGCCTTTGGGCCACCTTGATCACCTACCTGGTGTCGATCCCCCTGGGCATTCGCAAGGCGGTCCGCCACGGCAGCAGCTTTGACGTATGGAGCAGCACGGCCATCGTG
>NZ_JBOICG010000717.1:0-2300 GCF_050739995.1 Pseudomonas sp.
GTATTTGTGCTTCAGCGCCTCGCTGCCGTAATGCAGGATGTACGGCGCGACAATATCCGAATGCAAAGAGAAACCGATGCCGGTCAACCCCAGACGACTGATCTCCTCGATCACCACCGCACTGTAGAGAAAGTCCGCACCCAACCCGCCATATTCCTCCGGCAAGTGGGAACACAGCATCCCCGCCTCCCCCGCCTTGCGCCACAAGCTGCGGTCTATGTAACCCTGCTTCTCCCATTGCCCATGGAAGGGCGCCGCATCTTTTTCAAGGAAGGTGCGCACACTCTCGCGAAAGAGTTCGTGCTCTGGGCTGAACAAGGTTCTGGGAATCATGTGGGTCACCTGCGTGAGTGGTCGGACAAGGACGAGCCCACAGAGACTATGCCGCACGGGCATCACGGACCACTGGACACATGCGACAAAAAATAAGACGATCCAGCCGTCTGGTGACCACTTTCCCCTATAAGAATAAATGAAATTATGTCTAACCAAATCTCCACGCCCTTGCGGCGCGTCAGCATTTTGGCCATTGATCGGGTATTCGCTTCAACCCTCATGCAAGCCAAGGATTTCTTCCACCTCGCCAGCCTGCGTTACGGCAAGCAACAAGGCCTGGGTCTGACCCCAGCGTTTGAAACGCGCCTGGTCAGCCCGGATGGGCAATCAGTGCGTAGCTTCAGCGATGTGATCATGCCGGTGGACGGCGGCCTGGAAAACGCCGATATCATCGTGTTACCGGCCTTCTGGGACGACTTCGACGCGCTGTGCACGCGCTACCCACAAGTGTTGCCATGGCTGCGCGAGCAACACGCTCGCGGCGCCGTACTCTGCGGCGAAGCCACCGGAGTGTTCTGGCTGGCCGAGGCTGGCTTGCTCGATGGCAAGGAGGCGACCACCTATTGGCGCTTCTTCAACGCCTTCAGCGAGCGCTTCCCAAAGGTACAGCTCAATCAGGACAAACACCTCACCGACGCCGACAACCTTTACTGCGCCGGTGGCACCACGTCGGCATGCGATCTCTACATCTACCTGATCGAACGTTTCTGCGGCGCCAACATCGCCCAGGCCGTGGCCCGCGACATCCTCTACGAAGTGCAGCGCAGCTATTCGCCGGGACGCATTGGGTTTGGCGGGCAGAAGCTGCACCAGGACGTGATCATCCTGCAGATCCAGCACTGGCTCGAAGAACACTTCGCCGACAAATTCCGCTTTGAAGACGTCGCCCGGGAACACGGTATGAGCATCCGCAACTTCATGCGTCGCTTCCAGACCGCCACAGGTGACAAGCCGCTGCATTACCTGCAACGCCTACGTATCGAAACGGCCAAGGGATTGCTCTCGGGCAGCCGCAAGAGCATCAAGACCATCAGCTATGAGGTGGGGTATGACGATGCGAGTTTCTTTGCGCGGTTATTCAGGCAGCACACGGAGCTGTCGCCAAACCAGTACCGGCAACAGTTTCAGCAGGCCGCATAACTCCGGTTAAACGCGGTAAAAATGTGGGAGCGGGCTTGCTCCCACACAAGCCCGGCTCCCACATTTGATTTACATCGCTCTTACGGCTTGTGCCCGCGCGACAGGAACTCGTGGGACTGCATTTCCAGCAAACGGCTGAGCGTGCGCTGGAATTCGAAGTTCAAGCGACCACCGGTGTAGAGGTCCTTGAGCTCGACTTCCGCCGAGATGATCAGTTTGACGTTACGGTCGTAGAACTCGTCGACCATGTTGATGAAGCGCCGCGCGATGTCGTCGGTGGTGACGCTCATCTGCTCTACGCCGCTCAAGATCACCGCGTGGAAAATCTTGCCCAGCTCGATGTAGTCGTTCTGGCTGCGTGGGCCGTCGCACAATGCGCGGAAGTCGAACCAGGCCACGTCATCGCAGGTACGCAACGCAATGATTTCGCGGTTCTCGATCATCAGCTTGTCGTTTTCCACCGCCTGGGTGCATTCCGGCGTCAGCGCACGGAAGCTTTTTTTCAGGCTCTCGTGGGCGGCTTCGTTCAGCGGGAAGTGGAACAGTTCCGCTTGCTCCAGGTGACGCAGGCGATAGTCGACGCCGCTGTCGACGTTGACGATCTCGGTGTTCTGCTTGATCAACGCGATGGCCGGCAAGAAGCGCGCACGTTGCAGGCCGTCCTTGTACAAGCCGTCGGGCACGATGTTCGAGGTGGCGACCAGCGTCACGCCATTCTTGAACAGCTCTTCCATCAAGGTGCCGAGGATCATGGCGTCGGTGATGTCGGAGACGAAGAATTCATCGAAGCAGATCACCCGCGCTTCGTCGGCAAAACGCTTGGC
>NZ_JBOICG010000718.1:0-6547 GCF_050739995.1 Pseudomonas sp.
CTGTTGACCTGGCAGGACAGCAGCGCCCCGGCCTTGGCGCTGGGCGACCTGGCCCTGGAAGGCATCGTGGAGAACAGCCACTTTGCCAAGTTCGACCTGTCCCTGGACCTGGGAGAAGTGCAGGGCATCATCATCGGCACGTTGGAATACGCGATCGCGTTGTTCGATGAGTCGACAATGCAGCGTTACGTCGGCTACTTCACCCGCGTGTTGCAGGCCATGGTCGATAACGACCAAGCCGTACTGGAACATACACCACTGGTGGATGAGCGTGAGCGCCAGCACCTGCTGTTCGACTTCAACGCCACGCAGGTGGATTACAACCTCGACCAGACCCTGCATGGGATGTTCGAGGCCCAGGTGGAACGCACGCCCCACGCGGTGGCGGTCAAGGCCGGTGACCAGCAACTGACCTACGCCGAACTCAACGCACAGGCCAACCAGCTGGCCCATCACCTGCTGGAACTCGGTGTGCAGCCGGGCTCACGGGTGGCGATTTGCGTGGAGCGCGGCCTGGAAATGGTGGTGGGCCTGTACGCGATTCTCAAGGCCGGTGCCGGTTATGTACCGCTGGACCCGGCGTACCCGCTGGACCGCATTGCCTACATGCTCCAGGACAGCGCGCCGCAGGTGGTGCTGGCCCAAGGCACTACGCACACGCTGGTGCGTGAGGTGCCGGTGGTCGACCTGGACTGCCCGACCTGGCAACACCTGCCCGCCGACAATCTTCACGTGCCGAGCCAGACGGCGTACGTGATTTACACCTCCGGCTCCACCGGTCAGCCCAAGGGCGTGATCAACGAACACGCCGGGGTGGTCAATCGCCTGCTGTGGATGCAGGACGAATATGGGCTGACGGCTGACGATACGGTGTTGCAGAAAACCCCGTTCAGTTTCGATGTGTCGGTGTGGGAGTTCTTCTGGCCGCTGTTCACCGGCGCGCGCCTGGTGATGGCGCGCCCGGGCGGGCATAAAGACCCGGCCTATCTCTGTGAGGTGATCGAGGCGGAACACATCACCACCTTGCACTTTGTGCCGTCGATGCTCGACGTGTTCCTCGCCCACGGCGACGTGAGCCAGGCAGCCGGGCTGGTACGGGTCATGTGCAGCGGTGAGGCGTTGCCGGGCAGCCTGGTGCGACGCTTCAAGCAGCAACTGCCGGGCAGCGAGTTGCACAACTTGTACGGCCCCACCGAAGCCGCGGTGGACGTGACGGCGTGGAACTGCGCCGGGCCGGTGACGCCGGACAACACACCCATCGGCAAGCCGATTGCCAACACCCGCATGTACCTGCTCGACGGGCAGTTGCAGCCCGTACCGCTGGGCGTGGTGGGCGAACTGTTTATCGGCGGCGTGCAAGTGGCACGGGGTTATCTCAATCGGCCTGAGTTGACCGCCGAACGCTTCCTCGACGACCCCTTCAACGCTGGACGCATGTACCGCACCGGGGACGTGGGTCGCTACCTGCCCGACGGCACGATCGAATACCTGGGGCGCAATGACGACCAGGTGAAGATCCGTGGCCTGCGTATCGAACTGGGGGAAATCCAGGCGCGACTCACCGAGTTTTCGCAAGTGAAGGAAGCGGCGGTGATTGCCCGTGACAATTGCCTGCTGGCCTATTACACCGGTGAGCACACGGCCATCGACACGTTGCGCAGCCACTTGCTGCAGCACCTGCCGGAATTCATGGTGCCGGCGGTCTTCGTGCATCTGGAGGCGTTGCCCCTGAGCCCCAACGGCAAACTCGACCGCAAGGCACTGCCGGCACCCGGCCTGGATTCGCGGGTGGTGCGTGAATACGAAGCGCCCCAGGGCGACACGGAAATCACCCTGGCCAGCCTGTGGGCGGAGTTGCTCAATGTGGAGCGCGTGGGCCGCCACGACAACTTCTTTGAGTTGGGCGGGCACTCGTTGCTGGCGGTCAGCCTGATGGGGCGTATGCGGCGCCTCGGGTTGTCGGCGGATGTGAAGGTGTTGTTTGGCCAACCGACGCTGTCGGCCCTGGCGGCGGCACTGGGTGGCGGGCGCGAAGTGGTGGTGCCGGCCAACGCAATTGCAGGGGATTGCATCCACATCACACCGGACATGCTGCCGCTGATCCAGCTCGACCAAGCGGCTATCGACCGCATTGTCGCGTGCATCCCCGGTGGTGCTGCGAATGTGCAGGATATTTACGCTCTGGCGCCGTTGCAGGCGGGGATTCTCTATCATCACCGCGCGACCCAGGCCGCCGATGCCTACGTGTTGCAGGCGCAGTTTGCCTTTGACAGTCAGTCGCGCCTGGCCGCTTTTGCCAAGGCATTGCAGGCGGTGATCCAGCGTCATGACGTGCTGCGTTCGTCGTTCCACTGGGATGGCCTGGAAGAACCGGTGCAAGTGGTGTGGCGCTCCGCGACGCTGCGGGTCGAGACCGGGCCGTTGCCGCAACGGCTCGACCTGGGCCAGGCACCACTGATGCGCCTGGTCTGCAGCGAGGCGGCCCAGGGGGTGGTCGCGACGCTGTTGTTCCACCATTTGGTGATGGACCACATCGCCCTGGAAATCCTGCAGCACGATTTGCAGGCATTTCTGTTGGGGACTCAGGACACCTTGGGCGTGGCCGTGCCTTATCGCAACTACGTAGCCCAGACCTGGCTGGGTGTGGAGGATCACGCAGGGTTTTTCCGCGAGATGCTCGGTGACATCGATGAACCGACCGAGGTGCAGCCCCTGGGCCACAACGAACAGGCGCAACGGGCGATTGCGCTGCCACTGAGCCAGCGCCTGCGCAGCCAGGCGCGGCTTGCCGGTGTCAGCGCGGCGAGCCTGATGCACCTGGCCTGGGCCCATGTGCTGGGCAAGGTGTCGGGCCGCGAACAGGTGGTGTTCGGCACGGTGATGCTTGGCCGCCTGCAAGGGGGCGAAGGGGCCGAACGGGCCATGGGGGTGTTTATCAACACCTTGCCGCTGCGGGTGGACCTGGGAGAGCATTCGGTGCGTGATGCGCTGCGCGCCACCCATGGGCGCCTGACCCAACTGCTTAGCCACGAGCATGCGCCATTGGCATTGGCCCAGCGTTGCAGTGGCGTACCGGTGGGAACGCCGTTGTTCAGCGTGCTGTTCAACTACCGTCACAGCGCCCCCCGCGCCGGTGGAGTGGACGAGGCATGGCAAGGTATTCAATTGCTCAAGGCCGAGGAACACACCAACTATGGCTTGTCGGTCAGTGTCGACGACCTGGGCGACGGTTTCAGCCTCAAGGCCATGGGGCAGGGCGCCCGGCGTCTGTGCGATTACCTGAATGTCGCCATTGAGCATGTGGTGCAGTCACTGGAGCAGAACAGCGACATCGCCATCGGCCGCTTGCCGATACTGCCCACCCTTGAACGCGAGCAGTTGCAGGGCTTCAATGCGACCACTCGCCCGTATCCCCGTGAACACACGGTGCAACGCCTGTTCGAAGCCCAGGCCCAAGCGCGGCCTGACGCGGTGGCGGCGCTGCACGGCGAGCAACGCCTGAGCTACGGCGACTTGAACACCCGCGCCAACCGCCTGGCCCACCACCTGTTGGGCTTGGGCGTAAAGCCGGGTGACAACGTGGCGATGCTGTTGCCGCGTTCGCTGGACTTGCTGGTCAGCCAGTTGGCCATCCTCAAATGCGCCGCTGCCTATGTGCCGCTGGACATCAACGCACCGGTCGAGCGCCAGGGTTTCATGCTGCAAGACAGCGGCGCGGCTTGGCTGTTGACCCGCAGCGATACGGGCGCCGAGCATTCGGCGCAACGGCTGGACCTGGACACCCTGGCCCTCGACCCGCAACCGAGCCACAACCCGGATATGTCTCAGTCTTCGGACAAGGTGGCGTACATCATGTACACCTCCGGTTCCACCGGCACGCCCAAAGGCGTTTTGGTGCCCCATCGTGGCATCACCCGCCTGGTGCTCAACAATGGCTACGCCGACTTCAATGCCAGTGATTGCGTGGCGTTCGCCTCCAACCCGGCGTTCGATGCCAGCACCATGGACGTGTGGGGGCCGTTGCTCAACGGCGGCCAGGTGCAGGTCATCGACCCTGCCACGCTGCTCGACCCGGCTGCATTCGGCGCTGCCCTAGAGGGTGCCACGGTGCTGTTCGTGACCACGGCGCTGTTCAACCAGTACGTGCAGATGATTCCGGATGCCCTGGCCGGTTTGCGCATCCTCCTCTGCGGCGGTGAGCGCGCCGACCCGGCAGCATTCCGCACACTGCTGGCGCGGGCACCGGGCTTGCGCCTGGTGCATTGCTACGGGCCGACGGAAACCACCACCTATGCCACCACCTATGAGGTGTGCACGGTGGCCGAACACGCCGACAGCGTGCCCATCGGCGGGCCGATTTCCAACACCCGGATTCATGTGCTGGATGCGCAATTGCAGCCGGTGCCGTTGGGCGTGAGTGGCGAAATCTGCATCGGTGGCGACGGCGTGGCCATCGGCTATCTGAACCGGCCTGAGCTGACGGCCGAGAAGTTCGTGGACGACCCCTTCAATCCGGGTCGCCTGATGTACCGTACCGGCGACCTCGGGCGCTGGACGGCGGAGGGCCTGCTGGAGTGCATCGGGCGTAATGATCACCAGGTGAAGATCCGTGGTTTCCGTATCGAGCTGGGCGAGATCGAAGCGCGCCTGGCTGCCTTCGCGGGCATCCAGGACGTGGTGGTGCTGGCCCGTGAGGACGTGCCGGGCGACAAGCGTCTGGTGGCGTATTTCACGTGGGCGGGCGACCCCGTCGGTGTTGAGGTTGTGCGTGCCCACCTGCACGGCCAGTTGCCGGAGTACATGGTGCCGTCGGCCTTTGTGCCGTTGGCCCAGTTGCCGCTGACCGCTAATGGCAAGGTCGACCGCAAAGCCTTGCCGATGCCGGTGATGGATGCCCAGGCCGGCCGTGATTTCGAGGCTCCGGCTGACGCGCTGGAGCAGACCTTGGCGTCGCTATGGGCCGAGGTGCTGAAGCTCGAGCAAGTGGGGCGCCATGACAGTTTCTTCGAGTTGGGTGGGCACTCGTTGTTGGCGATTCGCTTGGTCAACCTGATGGAAGAAGCAGGCTTGCAGGTGTCGCTGGCGGAGTTGTTCCAGCATGCCAGCGTGGCGTCCATTGCCGCGATGCTGCGCCAGCGCACCGATGAGCCGGTGCGTGAAACGTCGGTGATCACGGTGCGTGGCGCCGGTTCGCAACCGCCGCTGTTTCTGGTGCACGAGTTCAGCGGTATGGACGTGTATTTTCCGGCGCTGGGCCAGCACCTGCCGGGCGACTATCCCATCTATGGCTTGCCGGGTATTGCCCTTGGCGAGCCGCACCTGAACACCCTGGAAGGCCTGGCAGCACGCCTGGTCGGCTTGATTCGGGGCCTCCAGCCCCACGGGCCTTACCGGATCGCCGGTTGGTCGTTCGGTGGTGTGTTGGCGTATGAGGTCGCCATGCAACTGCTGGGGTTGGACGAGCCGGTGGCGTTTCTCGGGCTGATCGACAGTTACGTGCCGCGCATGACCGACCAAGGTAAGGCGCGTTGGAGCGGTGCGGATGCACTCAAGCGCCATCTGCTGTTGCAGTGCACCGCGTATTGGAAAAACCAGGGAGGTGTGAATGAGCTGGCGAGCCTTGAGCAATTGGAGGCAGGCATTGGACAGCTGGACTTTGCGGGCTTGCTGCAACGCTGTCGCGATCAAGGTCTGCTATACGCGCAAATGGCGGAAGCGGCTGACACGGACCTCTTGAATTTTATCGAGCGGGAAGTCGGGCATGGGCATGCGCTGGCACATTACAGCCTGTTCCCGCTGCCGGTCCCGGTGCATCTGTTCAGCGCGCAAGAGCGGCCCACGGAACTGTCGCGGCGCAGTCCGTCCTTGGGCTGGAGCGACGCCTTGGCGCCAGGGCAGTTGCGTCAGGTAGACGTGCCTGGGGATCACCAGAGCATGATGCAGGTCCCGCATATTCAGGCCTTGGGCCGCGCACTGAACGAGGCGTTGGCCACGTGTGTACCTGTCAGTGAAAGCCATCATCAACCCTTGCTGCGGATTCAAAGCGGCCGGGCTGGGCATGCCCCAGTGTTTTGCGTGCCGGGGGCGGGTGACAGCGTCACTGGATTCGTCGGCTTGAGTGAGGCACTGGGGTGCGACTGGCCGCTGTATGGCTTGCAGCCCCGTGGCCTGGACGGCGAAGCGGTACCCCACAGCCAAGTGGAAGCGGCAGCGCAGTGTTACCTGGCTGCGCTGGAGCACGAATGCCCGGTGGGGCCGGTGCATCTGGTAGGACATTCGTTCGGCGGCTGGGTGGCGCTGGAGATGGCGTTGCGCTTGCAGGCGGCGGGGCGTGAAGTGGCGTCGCTGACGGTGATCGACAGTGAATCGCCTGGTGGCAATGGTGTGGTGGGGCGGCCGTATACCTCGACGGCGGCGCTGCTGCGTTTGATCGAGGCGATGCAATTGTCGGCCGGGAAGTCGCTGGGGATCGACCCGTCGGACTTTGCCGGACGCGATGAAGTGGCCCAGCGGCAGTGGTTGCATGCGGGGATGGTCGGTGTGGGGT
>NZ_JBOICG010000719.1:0-2522 GCF_050739995.1 Pseudomonas sp.
GGTGCCTGCATCGCGGGCAAGCCCGGCTCCCACACAAGCCAGCTCCCACATTTCGTTTGGCGGTGTTTTCAAGTGAATATTCCAGGAGGAACCATGAACCAGGCCGACTACATCATCATCGGCGGCGGCATTGCCGGTGCATCTGCCGGTTACTGGCTGTCGCAGCATGCCCGAGTCATCGTGCTGGAACGTGAGTCGATGCCGGGTTATCACTCCACCGGACGCTCCGCCGCGTTGTATATCGCCGCCTACGGCACACCCCAGGTACGCGCCCTGACGCTGGGCAGCCGCCCATTTTTCGACCACCCACCCGCCGGTTTTACCGAACACCCTCTGCTGACACCCCGTGGCGAACTCCTGGTGGACTTGCTCGGCGATGAGCAAGAATTGCAGCGCCACTATCAACGTGCCAAAGCCCTGGTGCCAGCCACTCGCCTGCTGGACGCCGATGAGGCCCTGGAACTGGTGCCGATCCTGCGCGCAGAAAAAATCCATGGTGCGATCTACGACCCTACCGTGTGTGACATCGACACCGATGCGCTGTACCAAGGTTATTTGCGCGGCATACGGCGCAATGGCGGCGAGGTTCATACCCACAGTGACGTGCAGCACCTGGACCGTGACAGCCAGGGCCAGTGGCACGTACGTACCTCAAGCGGGCACTTCTGCGCGCCCATCATTCTCAACGCTGCAGGCGCCTGGGCCGATGCGATTGGCGAACTGGCCGGCGCGCAAAAAATCGGCCTGCAACCCAAGCGCCGCAGCGCCTTCATCTTCGCCCCACCACCGGACACGGACATCCATGCATGGCCAGAGCTGGCGGCACTGGACGGCTCGTTCTACATGAAGCCGGATGCAGGCATGTTCCTCGGCTCTCCCGCCAATGCCGATCCAGTAGAGCCCCACGACGTGCAGCCTGAGGAACTGGACATCGCCATGGGCATTTACCAGATCGAAGAAGCCACTCACCTGACTATCCGCCGCCCTACCCGTACCTGGGCGGGGCTGCGCAGTTTCGTCAGCGACGGTGATCTGGTGTGCGGGTTTGATCCCCGAGTGGAAGGCTTCTTCTGGATTGCTGCCCAAGGTGGCTATGGCATCCAGACCTCGCCCGCCATGGGCCAGGCCAGCGCGGCGCTGGTGCGGGGCGAGCCATTGCCCGAAGCGCTCAGCGGTTTGGGCCTGACCGAAGCGATGCTGTCGCCCAAGCGCCTTGGCTGATCACTTCCAGCGATCCGCCGCCGCGTGATCGCTGCTGCGCCCTTCCACCCAGCGCGGGCCTTCGGCGGTGTTCTCTTTCTTCCAGAACGGCGCACGGGTCTTCAGGTAATCCATCACAAACGCACACGCATCGAACGCGGCCTCGCGGTGGGCGCTGGCCGCCGCGACGAAAACGATAGGCTCGCCCGGCTCAAGCGCGCCGATGCGATGCAGCACTTCAAGCTTGAGCAACGGCCAACGCTGCTCAGCCTCCACGGCGATCTTGGCCAGGGCCTTCTCGGTCATCCCGGGGTAGTGCTCCAGGAACATCCCCGACACTTCACGGCCATCGTTGAAGTCGCGCACATAACCGACAAAACTCACCACCGCGCCCACGCCGACATTGGCGGCATGCATCGCGTTGACTTCAAAGCCTGGATCAAACGCCTCGACTTGCACACGAATGGCCATGCTCAGCCTCCGGTCACAGGAGGAAAGAACGCAACTTCGTCACCTGCCTGCACCGGCTCATCGAGGCCGCACAGCTCCTCGTTGCGAGCACACATCAGGCTGGCCTCGTTGAGTACGGCAAACTCCGGATCAGCGGCCAGCGCCAGGCGCACCGCGTCAACGGTAGCGAAATCACCTTCCATCTCCAGCGAATCAAAGCCCACCGCCTCGGCGTAACGCGCAAAAAACAGTACGTTGATACTCATGCCTGGTCCGCCTTGAAATGCCCGCTTTTGCCGCCGAGTTTTTCCAGCAGGCGAATGTTTTCGATGGTCATGCCGCGGTCAACCGCCTTGCACATGTCGTAGATCGTCAGTGCCGCGACGCTGGCGGCGGTCAGGGCTTCCATCTCCACGCCGGTCTGGCCGGAGAGTTTGCACCGCGCCAGGATATGCACCGCGTCCACGCCATCGGCGCGCAGTTCGACCTTGACGCCAGTGAGCATCAGCGGATGGCACAGCGGGATCAGATCACTGGTTTTTTTCGCGGCCTGGATGCCGGCGATACGGGCCACGGCAAATACGTCGCCCTTGGGGTGGGCACCGTCGACAATCATTTGCAGGGTTTCGGGCAGCATGCGCACCCGCGCTTCGGCCACGGCCTCACGGAACGTCACGGCTTTTTCGGTGACGTCGACCATATGGGCGCGACCTTGGGAATCGAGATGAGTCAGCACAGGGATACTCCTGATCAGGAGCGGCAATTGTAAACCCGTGGGTCAATTTGCGCAGGGCTGTTTATCCCATGCCAAAAGGGGCGCAACGCGCTAATACCTGTCACGACCAAAACGTTTGTAGTGAGCGGGCTTGCCC
>NZ_JBOICG010000720.1:0-8132 GCF_050739995.1 Pseudomonas sp.
CATTAGATGCTAACAAGGCCTAAGATCAGGCCAGGTCGACCAGGACAATCTCGCTGTCCTCAATCGCCGTTACCCGCAACACTTGCTCTTGCTCAACCGCGACACCGTCTCGAGCTTGTGCGCGCAAGCCATTGACTTCAATCACACCGGTCGCGGGCACCAGATATGCACGACGTCCGCTGTCCAACTGATACTCAGCGCTTTCCCCAGCTTTCAGGTTGGCCGCCACCAGGCGCGCATCGGCGCGAATGCGCAGGCTTTCATTGTCGCCTGCCTTGCCGCTGGCCAGGGTCACAAAGCCCTCACGATCCCCTTTGGGAAACGGCTTGGCGCCCCAGGAAGGTGGCAGTCCGGCTTCGTTCGGGATAATCCAGATCTGGAAGATTTTGGTCGGCGTGGCCTCCAGATTGTATTCGCTGTGGGCGATCCCGGTGCCGGCGCTCATGACCTGCACGTCGCCAGCCTCGGTACGGCCCTTGTTGCCCAGATTGTCGGCATGGCTGATAGCGCCTTCACGCACATAGGTGATGATTTCCATGTCACGGTGCGGGTGCTGTGGGAAGCCGGTGCCCGGCGCGATGATGTCGTCGTTCCACACCCGCAGGTTACCCCAGTGCATGCGCTTGGTGTCGTGGTACTCGGCGAATGAAAAATGGTGATGAGCATCAAGCCAGCCGTGATGGGCACCGCCCAGGGTGTTGAAAGGTCGAAGTTCAAGCATGATCGTCTCCTGTGGATGGCCCCTATTTTCCGCGAGCGGATGATCGATAAAAAGCGTAAAAAGTGCCTGATTCCTATCAGTTGATTAGATTGGTTTTTGGCGTTTTGACTTTCACTTCATCGCCTAACTGCATGACCATAAAGCAATTGGCTGGAACTGAACGCCGATTCCGGCGACCATGACGCACTTGTCGAAGCTAAGCACATCGCAGGAGTCCGCGTGCCGCAACAAAAGCCCGATCTACCGCCCGAGCTGCGTCCCCTGGCAGAAATGCCCTTGCTCAAGCGCCTGGCGGCGCGTCTGTTTGGGCATGGCCTGACCCGTTTGCGCGCCCAGCATCGATTTTCCTGGTTGCATGGCCAGGCTGATGGTTTCCGCAGTGGGCATGAGGCGGGCGTGGAGTACGGCTACCGCGAAGGCAAGGCCGATGGCATTGAAGAGGGCCGGCAAGTCCTGTTGATTCGCGACTTTCGCCCGCAGGAGCATCGTGCGCCGGGAATAGACGACAGCCTCTTCGATGACTGGCGCCTGCCCCTGACCGCCGATGTGAAAAAGCGCATGAAGGCCGATGTGGCCCGCTTGCTGCCCGAGTATGCCCAGCCCAGCGCGGCGCAGTGGAAGATGATCTTCAGCGATACGCCCTCGACCTCCGTCATTGCTGGAGCAGGTGCCGGTAAATCCACCTCTCTGGTGCTGCGTATCCTGCTGTTGACCCATTACCTGGGCTTCGAACTCAGCTCGATGACAGTGGTGACGTTCACCCGCGAATCACGCAAAGACTTTATCAACAAGCTCATGCAGATTCTCAGCCTGTGGGGCCAACCCATTGGCAGCAAAGAAGCCCAGGCCGTGGTGCGTACCTTTCACTCGCGCATTCTGCCCATGGTGCGCAGCCTGCCAGGCTTTGAGCGGCTGCAGGCCTTTGAAAACCTCGGCAGTGGTCTAGAGGAGGCCGACAGCAATCCGTTCGACCTGCGTATCAGCGACGCACAGCGTCAGCAGATGAATGCCTGCTACCACCGTTTGCAGGGGCGCCATGAGCGCTTTCGTGAACTCATCGTGCCGTTGGCGCGCCAGGGGTTGCAGCTCAAGGAGCTGGAGCGCGATCACCCGGATGTGCAAAAACGCATCGCAGTGACCGAGCTGGCGGCCAAGCGCGACGAAGAACTCTGCGATGTGATCGAAGACCTGTGGTTTCGTGCTGGCGCCTGGCCGATCAAGGGCATCGAACCCAGCCGCCAGACCTTTGAAATCAACGGTGCACAGCTCCATTGCCATGGCTACATTCCTGGACTGGATGCCTGGGTAGTGTTGGGCTTCGATGCTCGGGAGAACGCCCAGATCACTCGCCCCAATGCCAAGCTATCAGTGCGCGCGGAATGGGCAGTGAAGCGCACCTTGTTTCAAGCTTTCTGTCGTAAGCCTTTGATATGGCTTGATAGTTATGAGTCATCAAAGCGACTGTTAAGTAGCTTGGCAGGCGACGCAACCGCAGGTCCAGGCTTTGATTACAAGGTGAAGGGCGAACTGGCGTCGGCACCGCTGCTGGACAGTTTTGTCATGGCCGCAGGGTTCATCGAGAACCTTGGCCTGGACGTGCCGACTGCCGTAGGCCAGATGAGCTTCGCCAAGGACGACCCCGACCGGTTGTTCTTCGAAGCCTTGAGTATTTTCTGGAAAGCCCTGGAAGACCATCTGCTCGACCAGTCGCCGCCGATCATGACCTACAACCGCATGTTCTCGCTGTTCGGCGAAAACACTCCCGAGAATCTCAAGTTGCTCAGCGACCCGTTGCTGCGACCGATGTCGCACCTGATGATCGATGAGTTCCAGGATATCTCGCCGCAGATCGTGTCCTGGGTACGCGCCAGCCTGCGCGAGATCCGCAGCCGTGGTCCGGCGATGCATGTCGGGCGTGGGGCGCAGCGCTCTTCATTATTGTGCGTGGGGGATGACTGGCAGTCGATTTACGGCTGGCGAGGCAGTTCGCCCAAGTACTTCATGGCGTTCAACACGGAGTTTCCGTCACCCACCACCACCCGTGTGATGCTCAGCGAGAACTACCGCAGTCACCAGCACATCATCGACGCCGCCGAGCATGTCGTGCGCAGCGCCCCGGCGATTCCCGGCAAAAAGGCCAAGGCCAGCGGTACACCCAAGCCCTTGGTGCCGGTGGCTGTGCTGGAGCGTGATGAAGCGGCGCTGGGGCGTACGCTGCTGGAGCATTATCAAAGGGGTGAGACGGTGTTAATGCTATATCGAAAAAGTAACGATAAGTTACTGATTCAAGAGCATATTCAGTCGATTGTTAATGTGGATTCTAGCTTGCCGCCGCACGCTCGCAGGTTGAAACAGCTGACTTACCACAGCGCCAAGGGCCTGCAGGCGGATGCAGTTTTCCTACTCGGGGATTGCCAACACGTTACCAGCTCACCCTACAAGAATCAGGTTTACCGCATGGCCGGATTGGGCAAGGACGGTGACAGCGAACCCTACGACACGGCGCAAAAAGACGAAGTGCTGCGCCTCGCCTACGTCGGTATCACCCGGGCGGTCAGCCATTGTTATTGGTATGTGGAGAAGCCGGAAGGCCAAGGTGTGAACGTGCCGAGGGCATCGGAGCGGGTCGATGGCAAAAAAGCGTACTTCAATGATCAGCGCAGGTAGTTAGCCGATAAGCACACTGCCATGTGGGAGCGGGCTTGCCCGCGAAAGCGCTAGTCCTGATACCGGTTCATCGACTGACACACCGCTATCGGGAGCAAGCCCTTGAATCAGCTTCAAGCGCGCAAAGATAGCGGTGGCACAAAAGACGCCAGCTCATCCTCCACCGCCTCGATGATGCGTTCCACATCGCTGGCATTCATCACGGCAGCACAGGGGATGCCGGCGATGGCGATCAATGTCTCGCCGCTGGCACGGTCGAACAGGCGCACGATCATACTGCCAGGCGCATCCATGCTGCCTTCGAAACCCATCGGATGAAAATGCCAGCGCATAAGCTGGCAGGCGTTGGGGAACGTCACTTTGTTCATGTTGCCGTTCATATTGCCCACCTTGTTCATTGAGCGCTTCCTTTTGCTCGCGGCAGGGGCCAAGACCTTCATTGGTCATGGTGTCGAAGAACTTAAAAATAGCATTCGTTCGCAACTGCCAGGTGAATTTTTGCGTCCCGTTCGGCGGTTGTTTTCGGATGCTTTGATGTAGGTCATGTCCTACTCCAATCCAGGCAAAATGCCATTAGTGATAAGCTCCGATCAGCCATTGATTGCGCCGCTGAAGTTCGGCAATCTCAACCGTTTACCCGCAGCAGAGTCATACATGCCTGACATCGCCCCAGCCGATGATTGCCAAAACACCCACGCCACCGGTGAGCTGGTGTTGCGTCACCACCTGTGCTGGCGTCATCGGGACCTGGACGGGGTCATGTCCTACTACCACCCGGATATCCAGTACCACGACTTTTTCCAGAATCGCGTGGTGGGCCATGCCGAACTGCGCGAGTACCTGCAAGCCAGCATGCCCCGTGGGCCGGATGAGGCGATTGAGCACATCGACCGTATTCGCGCTGACGGTGATACGGCCTTCATCCAGTACCGCATCACCTTGCGGGGCGGCCAGGGGCTGGTGTCGTTCCGTACCAGTGAGGCGATCACCGTACGTGACGGGCTGATCTGGCGGGTCAATGAATATGCATCGCTGGTGCATGAACAACCCACCCAGGCCATGCGCCCGACCGTCAGCCGCCTGGGCCTGTCACCCCAGCAATTGGGGCACATGGCCAACGACCTGCAGCACTACTTCCAGCAGCAGCAACCCTATCTCGATCCGGAGCTGGATCTGCAACGAGTGGCCAAGGAGTGTGGCTACAGCCGTAATCAGATTTCCTACCTGTTGAACCAAGTGCTGGGGCAAAGCTTCTACCGTTACGTCAACCAGGCGCGACTCCAGCATTTGCTGACCGGATTGGACAAAGCGGTGCCGCCGATAAAGATCGATGACCTGGCGTTCGCTGCCGGTTTCAATTCGCTGTCGGCGTTTTACAGCGCGTTTCGCCAACACACCGGGCAGTCGCCCAAGGCCTACGTCAAGCAAATTTCTCTGCGTGCACGCGCGCAAGACAATTCATAACGGCACGCCCTAGGATCGTCCCTATCGAAACGAGGTAGGGGAGTTGGGCATGCCGGCATGGCGCAATATCAGTTTATGGATGGACCAGTTGGACGACCCGCTGTTGGCGCGGCCGACACTGGCCCACGACCTGGACGTCAACGTGGCCATTATCGGCGCCGGCTACACCGGGTTATGGACCGCGTATTACCTGAAGCGCCAGGCGCCCGAGCTGAAAATTGCGATCATTGAAGCCCAAACGGCCGGTTTTGGCGCATCTGGCCGCAACGGCGGTTGGTTGATGGGAAACTTGCTGGGCGAAGACCGATTGTTGGCGGGGCTCGCCGCGCAACAACGCCGTGCCTCTTTCGATTTGTTGCACGGCATTCCTGACGAAGTGGCTCAGGTGCTGGCCCGTGAAGGCATCGATTGCGACTATCGCAAAGGCGGTGTGCTGTACTGCGCCGCTCGTTACCCCGAGCAGGAAGGCAGCCTGCGCCGTTACCTGGACAAGCTTCACGCCCAGGGCCTCACTGAAGACGATTACCGCTGGCTGGACCCCCAACAGTTGGCCGAGCAGATCCGTATCGCCAAGCCCTATGGCGGTATCTATGCGCCCCATGTTGCGACTATCAACCCCGCCAAGCTGGTGCGCGGTCTGGCGCGGGTGGTGGAGAACATGGGGGTGACGATCTACGAGAACAGCCCAGTCACCCACTGGCAGTCTGGCAGCCTGCGCACCCCCCAGGCCAGTGTGCGTGCTGCCTGGGTGGTGCCGGCGGTGGAGGGTTACGCCAACACCTTGCCGCCTCTGGGCCGTTATCAACTGCCAGTACAAAGCCTGATCGTCGCCACCGAACCGCTGTCCCCAGCGACCTGGGATGAAATCGGCTTGAGCCATGGCCAGGCGTTTGGCGAAAGCAGCCGTCAGGTCACCTATGGCCAGCGTTCGGCTGACAACCGCCTGGTGTTCGGTGCCCGTGGCGGCTACCAGTTTGCCGGCAAGTTACGGCACAACTTTGATCTGACCGACAGTGAGGTGGAGTTGCGTCGTTATCTGTTCGGCGAACTCTTCCCGCAGCTGAAGAAGGTGCGGATTACCCATTCCTGGGGTGGCAACCTCGGCATGTCACGCCACTTCCGGCCGCACATGTTGTGTGACCACAAGACCGGCATTGCGCTGTCCGGTGGTTATGGCGGGGAGGGCGTCGGTGCCACCAACCTGGGGGGGCGAACCTTGGCTGACCTGATCCTGGGACTCGACACGCCGTTGACCACTCAGCCCTGGGTCATCCGCGAGCGTGGCCTGGAGGCGCTCAAGGCCTGGGAACCCGAACCCTGCCGCTGGTTGGGCTACAACGCGATCATTCGCAGTTTTGTCCATGAAGACCAAGTGTTGGCCAACCCCAATAGCGCGCCATGGCGGCGCAAGTTGGCGATCGGTGTGGCCGGTTTCATGGAAGGTTTCATGCACTAATCGTTTCACTCACACGGGAAAACCCATGAGCATCACTCAATTCAAAGACACGCTGAACGCCCACTTGCCGGACTCTGCACCAGTGGCCGTGCCCCTGGGCGAGCCCATTGCCGTGGCCTCGACCTTGAGCGTGGAACGCAACGACGGCGTCGAAACCGGCATCTGGGAATGCACCCCGGGCCGCTGGCGTCGGCAGATCAAGTCCCAGGAGTTTTGCCACTTTATCCAGGGGCGCTGCACCTTCACCCCCGACAGCGGTGAAGTGGTTCACATACAAGCCGGCGATGCACTGATGTTGCCAGCCAACAGTACCGGGATCTGGGATATCCAGGAGACCGTGCGCAAGACCTACGTGTTGATTCTGTAACGCTTTGATCCTTGATCGCCTGCCATAAAAACAGCCTTAAAACCGCCAGGAAATCGAACCATGAAAGCCATTGCCCTGTTGCCCTTGATGTTGGTGGCCTCTATCAGCCAGGCCGCCGAAACGGTGAAAATCTACAACTGGTCGGACTACATTGCGCCGGACACCACCAAGAACTTCCAGAAAGAAACCGGCATCGGTTTCACCTACGACGTGTACGACAGCAACGAGACCCTCGACGGTAAGTTGATGACCGGTAAATCGGGCTACGACGTGGTGTTCCCATCCAACCACTTCATGGCCCGGCAGATCCAGGGCGGTGCGCTTAAAAAGCTCGACAAGAGCCAGTTGCCCAACTGGAAGAACCTCAACCCGGTACTGCTCAAGGCCCTGGAAAACAACGACCCGGGCAACACCCACGGTTTCCCGTACCTGTGGGGCAGCACCGGCATCGGCTACAACATCGACAAGGTCAAGGCCGTACTGGGCGACAATGCGCCGGTGGATTCCTGGGACTTGATCTTCAAGCCGGAAAACATGGCCAAGCTGCAAAAATGCGGAGTAGCGATCCTCGACAACGGCCCGGAACTGCTACCGGCTGCGCTGAACTACCTGGGCTTGCCGCACCACAGCAAGAAGCCTGAGGACTACAAAAAAGCCGAAGACCTGTTGATGAAAGTGCGACCGTATGTGGCGTACTTCCATTCCTCGAAATACACCGCCGACCTGGCCAATGGCGACATCTGCGTGGCCGTCGGCTTCTCCGGCGACATCCTGCAAGCCGAAAGCCGCGCCAAGGAAGCCAAGAACGGCGTGAACATCGGCTATAACATCCCCAAGGAAGGTGCCGCGATCTGGTTCGACATGGTTGCCATGCCCGCCGATGCGCCTGACGAAAAAGCCGGCTACGCGTTCATGAACTACCTGTTGCGCCCGGACGTGATGGCCAGCATCACCAACTATGTGCACTACGCCAATGGCAACAGCGCAGCAGACAGCCTGGTGGACCCGGCGATCAAGGCGGACACCAAGGTGTACCCAAGCCCGGACATGATGGGCAAGCTGTTTGCGCTGGAGGCAATGCCGTTGAATATCGATAGGGTGCGTACGCGGGTGTGGAACACCATTCGTACCGGCCGTTAAACTCAGCGAAGAACCCATGTGGGAGGGGGCCTACTCCCACATTCGTCGGTAGTATTTCCCCAATCACCACCAACCTTCTGTGGGAGCTGTCGAGCTTCAGCGAGGCTGCGAAGGCGGCGGCACAGGCGACCTGTTCATCGACAGTACCGCCGCTTTCGCAGGCAAGCCAGCTCCCACCTTTGATCTATGTCGCTGGCGAACACGCGCTAGACGCGATAGCCCTGCCGGCGGTATTTCCCCAATCACCGCCAATCTCCTGTGGGAGCTGTCGAGCTTCAGCGAGGCTGCGAAGGCGGCAGCACAGGCGATCCATTCAT
>NZ_JBOICG010000721.1:0-7077 GCF_050739995.1 Pseudomonas sp.
GTACCAGCCAGGCCAGCCAACTGGTGCGTGGCGAGGAGCGCGAGCAATGGGAAGCCTTGCGCACCCTGCGTCGCAAGCTGGCGCAGGAACACAGCGTGCCGCCTTACGTCATTTTCCCCGACTCCACGTTGCTGGAAATGCTGCGTGAGCAACCGACCACCATGGCCGAGATGGCCAGGGTCAGCGGCGTGGGTGCGCGCAAGTTGGAGCGGTACGGCCAGGCTTTCCTGGAAGTGCTCGGCGGCCAGGCTGAAGCACCGAAGGAAGTCGCCGATATCCGTCACGAACTGATCAGCTTGGCCCGTGCCGGAATGACCCCGATTCAGATTGCCGGGCAATTGCAGTGCTCGGAAAAGAACGTCTACACCTTGCTCGCCGAATCCATCGGCAAGCAGCAGTTGTCGTTGGAACAGGCCCTTGATTTGCCGGAAGATTTACTGGGTGAAATCCAGGATGCTTTCCTGGATGGAGAAGGCGAATTGCCACCTGTTACCGAGATAGCGCCGCTGTTTACCGGTCGGGTTCCGGAGGGTGTTCTGTACTGTGTGCGTGCCGCTTTGCAGTCTGAATTCGAGATTTAGTGTGCCAATTGCGACAATAGTAACGAATGAGTACATAGCGACCCTTGCCTACTGGCATGGCTCATGCTTAGCTGACTAATAATTAGCCATACTTTATTTTCAGTCTAAATCATGAGTTTTTTATGCCGTTAACCGATCAACACCGTTTTGGCATGCAGTTGGCGCAGATGTCCCGAGGTTGGCGCGCTGAACTGGACCGCCGCCTGGCGGGGCTGGGTTTGTCCCAGGCGCGTTGGCTGGTGCTGTTGCACCTGGCCCGTTTTGCAGAAGCACCCACCCAGCGTGAACTGGCACAAAGTGTCGGGGTGGAAGGGCCGACCCTGGCGCGCCTGCTCGACAGCCTGGAAAGCCAGGGCCTCGTGCAGCGCCAAGCGGTGGTGGAAGACCGTCGCGCCAAGCGCATCTTGCTGTGCGATACCGCCCGTCCCCTGATCGACCAGATCGAAACCATTGCCACGGCCTTGCGCCATGAGCTGTTTGTGGGTGTGGATGAAGAAGACATGCGCGTGTGCATGCGTGTGCACGGGCACATCCTGGCGAACCTGGAAAAGTCCTGAACTCGGCCACGTTGAAGAACAAAATGTGGGAGTGGGCTTGCTCGCGAATGCGGTGCTTCAGTCAACTTATGCATCGACTGACACACTGCTTTCGCGGGCAAGCCCGCTCCCACAGTTGCTTCAATGTGTGGCGTTAGAAGGTCTGGCCCAGGTTCAGGTACACCGCCTGCTGCTTGTCATCGTTGAACCCATAGCTGAAGTTGAGCGGCCCCAGCGGTGTATCAAACCCGAGGAAAACACTCGCGGCGTTGATATACCCGCTGTCGAACTCATTATCGTTGTTCCACGCCCGGCCTCGTTCCACGGACGCCCCAAGGTACAGTGGGAAGTCCAGCGGCAGGTATGAGCGCGGCGTCAGGCGGCGGTAGTAAACCGCGCGTATCAGGCTGATGTTCTGGCCCGAGATCGCATCTTCGCGAAAGCCCGACAATTGCCGTGCGCCACCCAGCAGGAAGCTGGAAATCACCACGTCGGATTTATCCAGGGTGCGTCCATAACGCCCACCCAGTATCAGGGTGTCCGGGCCGTGACTCATGGCCTTGTCCAGCTTGAACTCCCATTGGCGGTAGCGTTGGTCCGAGCCGAGTCCGGGTTCGAACTCTCGGAAGGCCAGGCCGATGTCTTCGCCTGAGTGAGGGAAGTACACGTTGTCCAGGGAGTCGAACGAGTATTTCAGTTCATAGAAGCCTTCACTGAAGCTGACGCTCGGTAGGTCTCGGTCGCCGATACGCACGTCCGCATTGCCCCAGGCTTCGCCGACGCCGAAGCGAATCTCGCCGCTGTTGCCGATTTGTCGTCCTACGTTCAGGCCAAAACCATAACGCTCCAGGCGGTATTCGGAGATGGGGTCGTTATCCAGGATCAGTTCAACGTTCTGCGCCTGGGCCCTGATATAGGGCGCGACGAAGTAGCGCGACCCCGTGTCCAGTGGCTGGTAGAACTCGCTGTACAACTCTTGGCGGTCACCGATCTGCACCCGGGTCAGCCATTCGGCGCCGAGTCGGTTGATGCCGTTCATGCGGTAGCTGGCACCGAGGTTGAAGGCGCTGTCACCGCGCATGTCATCTGACAGGTTCAAGCCCAGGCGCAGGTAGTCGGTGCCGCTGCGTTTGCCCCGTGCGCTGATCACCAGAGTGTTGTCGTGGCCTTTCTTGACCACGCGGTATTGCACCTGTTCGAAGTAATCCAGGCCGTACAACGTGCCCATGTCCGCTTGCAGGCGGCCCAGGTTCAGGGGTTCACCCAGGGCTTGGCGGATGTAGTAGCGAATCACGTCGTCGCTGACTTTCGAATCGTTTTCCACCTGGATTGCGGTGATGATCGGCGTGCGCTCGCCCGGTGTGCGGGCCGCCACCAGTTGCGGGTCCACGGGGGCGGTGGGGCGCAGATGGGCCAGGCGAATGTCGAGGGCACGAGTGGCGCGGTAGCCGGCGTCGATCATGTCCTTGGCGCGACCGAAATCCGTCACCCCATAAGCCGCCAGCGGCGGTTGGATCAGCACATCCTTCGGATGCAGGGCCTTGAGCTGTTCTTCGGAGTTGCGGCGGGTCATCAGGGTGATGGATTGGTTGAGCACATCCACCACGGTCGCCAGTTGCTTGCGTGAACGAAGCGGGGTGCCGATGTCCACCACAATGGCGATGTCGACGCCCATCTCCCGTGCCACATCCAGCGGGATGTTGTCGGTCATGCCGCCGTCCACCAGTAGGCGGCCGTCCAGTTCCACGGGAGCGAACACTGCAGGGATCGACATGCTGGCGCGTATCACCTGAGGCAGGTGGCCTTTGTTGAACACCACTTTTTCGCCGGTGGTGATGTCGGTGGCCACGGCGCGGAAGGGGATCGGCAGCTTGTCGAAATTGCGGGTGTTGCTGGTGTGGGCAAACATGCTTTCCAGCAGCAGCGCCAGGTTCTGGCCCTGGATCACGCCCAGGGGCAGGCCGAGGCTGCCGTCGTCGCGAAAACTGAGTTTCTGCTTGACCAGGAAATCCCGGTCATCCTGTTTGCGTCGGAACGGCACATCCTCCCGTGGAGGCGCATCGGACAGGGCCTGTTGCCAATCGATATTGAGCGCCAGTTTTTCCAGCTCATCGATCTTGTAGCCTGAAGCGTACAGCCCGCCAATCACCGCGCCCATGCTGGTGCCGGCAATCGCATCGATGTGAATACCTTGCTCTTCCAGCGCCTTGAGCACGCCGATATGCGCCAGCCCACGGGCGGCACCGCCGGACAACACCAGGCCGACTTTAGGGGAGGGCGTTTCAACAGCGTTGACGAGGAGAGGGAGCAGACACAGAAACAGGCAGGACAGCAGGCGGCGCATCATGAGTCTCGAAGCTGGGCGATAAAGGCCGGTATTATAGCCACTCGATCGGCCAAGCCCGTTACGCCAGGAACCTGTCAAATTATGTCTGCAAGCAAACCCGAGATCGTCATCACCTATTGCACCCAATGCCAGTGGCTGTTGCGTGCCGCGTGGCTGGCCCAGGAGTTGTTGAGCACTTTCGCCGATGACTTGGGGCGCGTGGCGCTGGAGCCTGCCACTGGCGGTGCGTTTCGTATCACCTGCGACGGCGTGCAGATCTGGGAGCGCAAGGTGGATGGCGGTTTTCCTGAGGCCAAGGTGCTCAAACAGCGCGTGCGCGACCAGATCGATCCGCAGCGCGACCTGGGTCATAACGATCGGACGCAGTAAACAAAGTCACCGCCACTGAGGGCGGTGACCCAAGGTAGCGTCGCTATTTGGCAGCCATTTTGTTTTTGATGAAGGCGACGATAAACGTCAGCACCAGGCCGCCGACGCCACCCCCGACGATGTTGCTGCCGAGCGCCGCAACATTCAGCGCGTCACCTGCCGGTGCGCCGAGGAGCCAGGAGAGCAGTTGCCCCAACACCAGCCCGCCCACGCCGCCAACCATAGAGTTGAGCCCGGTGGAGCCCATGCTTTGGTTGGTCATGCCGGCCAGGTTGCCGCCGATGGCCCCGCTGATGATCTGAACCAACAAGCTGATGAACATTTCCATGGTAAAACCCCTGCATCGCGTAAAGGGAGTGACCACTCGCGTGCAGCAACTTCAGAAAAGACCATGGCTGTCGTCGAGGTGTCTTTTATCCGTTGAACGACTACCGACTGTTGCGGATGTTTAAAGTATAGATCAGGCCGTTGCGGCGGGCTGTTTAGCCTGGCTGGCGCTGCCCATCAGGCCGGACAGCACGATGGCGACGATGATCAGTGCGCCACCCAGCAGCATGCGCAGCGTTGGGGTTTCGGCAAACAGCAGCCAGGCCACGGTGATGCCGTAGACCGGCTCCATGGCAAACACCACGGAGGCAGTGCGCGCCTTGATCACGGCGAGACTGGCGACGAACAGGCTGTGGGCCAGGCCGGTACAGAACACGCCCAGCAATCCGATCCACAGCCAGTCGATGGCCCGCACCTGCGCCAGCCCTGGCGCGGCCACGGGCAGCAGGCAGGCGGCGACCACCACGTTCTGGCACAGCGCAGCCTGTACGGCAGGAATCCGTCCGGAGCTGGCGCGGTTATTCAGTGACAACAGAGAAAACAACAGGCCGGAGGCGATGCCCCAGAGCAGGCCGCCAGTGGCTTCGCTGGCGAGGTTGAAGTCTGGTGTCACCAGTACCAGTCCGACGCTGACCAGCGCCACCAGCACCACTTCATTGGCGCGAATACGCTCGCGGAAGATCAGCCCTTCGAGTATCACAGTGAAGGCGGGGAATGCGGTAAACCCCAGCGTCGCAACGGCCACGCCGGCCACCTTGACCGCAATGAAGAAGGTCACCCAGTGCGCTGCCAGCAGCACACCGCTGACCAGCAACCTGCGCCAGTCGCGCAGTTCCAGCCGTTTCCAGGCCGTGTTGCTGGCAAACCGCGCAAATACCGCGAGGGCCAGCACGGCAAACATTGCACGGCCAAACACGATGATCGACGGCGAGGCGGCCGCCAGTTTGCCAAACACGCCGGTAAGGCCAAACATCAATGCGCCGATATGCAGGGCGCCGAGGGCTGAGCGGGGAGTCATTGCGATCCTTTGAACCAACGGGGTAACAGAAGCGCAGTCTAGAGGGTTGCACGGGGGGGCGTCTGTCGCTGGGCTCGCGATTTTTATCGCGAGACTCTTCCTACGATGAACGCCGTAACGCACCCGGGGATGCGCCGAACTCCCGCAGCATCGCGGCGGCAAA
This sequence comes from Pseudomonas sp., assembly GCF_050739995.1. Classification (GTDB taxonomy): domain Bacteria; phylum Pseudomonadota; class Gammaproteobacteria; order Pseudomonadales; family Pseudomonadaceae; genus Aquipseudomonas. Next base: position 5,342 of record NZ_JBOICG010000721.1, read on the forward strand.
TGCACTTTGTGAGCTATAGCCGATGCGATCGGCGACTTCGCCGATGGGTAAAGCGGTCTCACGCAGCAGCTTCAGCGCCATCTGCAAGCGGCGGCTGCGGATGTAGTCCATGGGCGTCTGCCCGCATTCGGCCATGAAGCGCGCATGCAGGCGCGCTACCGACAGGTCGGCGATCCGCGCAAGGTCCGCCACTTGCAATGGATGCCTGACATGCCGCTCGATATGCACATCGAACGCCGCATACGGCAGGCGCCGACCCAGCATCGGTTGGGCCTGCGGATGATGGTTGAGGCTGGCGAGCAGCAATACCGCGCCTTGCTGGGCGATCAACGGGTCCTCCACCGGGCTGTGGGCCAGCCATTGCACCAGTTGGTGTTGCCGGGCGTCCAGCGCCAGGCGCGTGGGTTGATCCAGCAAGCGGCGGCTGGCATCGGCGTGATCGCCCAAGGATTGCAGCAACCAGTGCTCGGTGGGCACATCCAGTACCAGGCAGCGGCTGCCATCGCGACTGCCGCAGGCGTGGTGGGCGGAGAACGGCAGCACCATCACGCTGCTTTCGTGCACCTGGCTGCCACGGCCATCCACTTCCAGGTCCAGGTGCCCGGACAAGCCGAATACCAACTGCGCATGGTCATGGCTATGGGCAATAGGGGCTTCGACGTAGTGGCGCAGCGTGAGGGTCGGTCTCATCGCGGTCTCCAGGGCAACAAGCCCGCAGTCTACAACGCTTCGCAGGCGTCCGGCGCTGTCATCAGACTGACGCAAAGCTGTCATGGGCTATTAATCGCCAGGGTGCAAGCTCGCGAAAACACCGTCGAGGGATGCCCATGACCAGTGCCGAGTTGGCCAAACCCAGCCGCAAACAACGGGTTCGTACCCTGTGGATTTCCGACGTGCATCTGGGCACACGGGATTGTCAGGCCGAACACCTGTCGCAATTCCTCAAGGGTTATCACGCCGACAAGGTGTATCTGGTCGGCGACATCATCGACGGCTGGAAGATGCGTGGCGGCATGTACTGGCCCCAGGCTCACACCAACGTGATCCGTCGCCTGCTGACCATGGCCAAGCGCGGCACCGAGGTGATTTACGTCACTGGCAACCACGATGAATTCCTGCGCCGCTATTCCAAGCTGATCCTGGGCAATATCCAGTTAGTGGATGAAGCGGTGCATGTCACCGCCGATGGCCGTCATTTGCTGGTGATCCATGGCGATCAGTTTGACGTGATCACCCGTTACCATCGCTGGCTCGCATTCCTCGGCGATTCGGCCTACGAATTCACCCTCACCCTGAATCGCTGGCTCAACCATTGGCGTGCACGGTACGGCTATGGCTACTGGTCGCTGTCGGCGTACCTCAAGCACAAGGTCAAGACGGCGGTAAGCTTTATCAGCGATTTCGAAGAAGCGATTGCCCACGAAGTGACCAAGCGCGAGCTGCATGGCGTGGTGTGCGGGCATATCCACCATGCCGAGATTCGCAAGGTGGGTGAGGTGGATTACCTCAACTGCGGGGACTGGGTGGAGTCGTGCACGGCGTTGATCGAGCACTGGGATGGCAGTATCGAGTTGTATCGGTTGGCGGATGCGCAAGCGAAAGAGGCGCAGCTCAAAGCCGAGATGGTTGCAGGCTGAAGGGGCCACACGGTCAAGAAATGTGGGAGCTGGCTTGCCTGCGATAGTGGTGTGTCAGCCCCACATTTTTCACTGACAGGTCGCCATCGCAGGCAAGCC
>NZ_JBOICG010000722.1:0-6188 GCF_050739995.1 Pseudomonas sp.
AGCGCGGGGCAAGCCCGCTCACTACATGCGTTGCGCCACGGCAATGACTTGATTCTGGGCGTTGGGCGGTCGCGAAATCCTCACGCAGAGTTAAACAATTCGTGATAACTACACTGTTGCAAAACCCGCACAATGCGCGAACGACAAGCCAAGGTTTCTTTCCATGGAACAGCCCAAACGGGTCCTCGTGGTCGAGGACGACGCCCATATTGCCGATCTGATCTGCCTGCACCTGCGCGACGAACAGTTTGAGGTGGTGCACAGCGCCGACGGCAACGAAGGCTTGCGTCTGCTTGAGCAAGGCGGCTGGGACGCGTTGATCCTCGACCTGATGCTGCCTGGCGTCGACGGCCTCGAAATCTGCCGCCGCGCTCGCGCCATGACGCGCTACACGCCGATCATCATCACCAGCGCCCGCTCCAGCGAATTGCACCGCATCCTCGGCCTGGAGCTGGGCGCCGACGACTACCTGGCCAAGCCGTTTTCCATGCCGGAACTGGTGGCACGGGTAAAAGCGCTGCTGCGTCGGGTCGACGCCATGGCACGCAACCTGAAGATGGACGCCGGCAGCCTCGATCTCGGCCAGTTGTTCATCAACCCGCTGACCCGCGACGCCACCTTGAGCGGCCAACGCCTGGACCTCACGCCGCGGGAGTTCGATTTGCTGTACTTCTTCGCCCGCCAGCCGGGCAAGGTGTTTTCACGCATGGACCTGCTCAACGCCGTGTGGGGATACAGCCACGAAGGTTACGAGCACACGGTGAACACCCATATCAACCGCCTGCGCGCCAAGGTCGAGGCCGACCCGGCCAACCCGGCGCGCATCCTCACGGTGTGGGGCCGTGGCTACAAATTCGCCGAGACCTCACCATGAAACTGACCCTCACCCAGCGCCTGTCGGTGGTGTTCGCCGTGTTGCTGGTGATCTGCAGCGGCACCTCGGCCTGGCTGCAAGTGCGCTCCAACCGCATGCACGAGCTGGAAGTGGTGCAAGGCTTGTCCCGCGACCTGGCGGCGCATATCGCCCGCGACACGCAACTGATGGACGCCGACGGGCTCAAGCCCGACGCGGTGCGCAACCTGTTCAGCCAACTGATGCTGGTCAACCCCAGCGTCGAGGTGTACCTGCTCGATATCGACGGCCGCGTGGTGGGCAACGCCGCACCTGCCGGGCACCTGCTGCGTGATCGCGTCGACCTTGCACCGATCCGGCGCTTCCTCAGCGGTGCGATGCTGCCGATCCTCGGTGACGACCCGCGCAGCGTCGACACGCGCAAGGTGTTCAGCGTCGCGCCATTGCGGGCCAACGGCCAGCAAACCGGTTTTCTGTACGTGGTACTGCTGGGCGAAGCCCACGATGTGTACGACGCCAAAGACGCTACGGGCATGGCGCTGAAAATCGCCCTGTGGTCCATCGGCCTGGTGGCGTTGCTGTGCCTGATGGCCGGCCTGATCGCTTTCGCCTGGATCACTCGCCCATTGCGCCAGTTGACCGACAAGGTCGCTCGTTTCGACGTCAACGGCACGCCCGAGCCGATGCAAACTCCCCTGCCAGCGCTCGACAGCGGCGATGAAATCGCGGTGCTCGACCACGCCTTCGTGCAGATGGAGAACCGCCTGGGCGAACAATGGCGCGCCATCACCCACCAGGATCAGGAACGCCGGGAAATGGTCGCGAATATTTCCCACGACCTGCGTACACCGTTGGCCTCCTTGCACGGCTACCTGGAAACCCTCTCGCTCAAGGACGCCAGCCTCAGCCCCGAAGAACGCCGACGTTACCTCGGCATCGCCCTGGACCAGAGCCGCAAGGTCGGCGGCCTGGCTCAGTCACTGCTGGAACTGGTGCGCCTGGAACATGGTTTTGTACAACCGGTGATCGAAGGGTTTTCACTGCCGGACCTGGTGCAGGACATCTTTCAGAAGTTCGAACTCACTGCCGAGGCCCGTGCCATCACCCTGACCGCAATCTTGCCGCCGTATGTGCCAACGGTATTGGCCGACCTGGGCCTGATCGAGCGGGTGCTGACCAACCTGCTGGACAATGCGCTGCGCCATACACCGGTGAATGGCGAAGTCGAAGTGATCCTGGCGCCTCAGGCCAATGGGGTGGCCGTTACGGTGAGCGACAGCGGCTCAGGCATCGATGCAGAATTGCACGAGGGCTTGTTCCTGCGTGCCTTCACCATCGGCGGTGCTCGTCGCGATGGCGGCCTGGGCCTGCGTATCGTGCACCGCATCCTGCAATTGCACGGGAGCAACATTCAACTGGTGGAGCGCCCCGGCCATGGCGCCACCTTTACGTTTTGCCTAGAAACCCGAGCATCAGCGCGTTGACCTGCCGGGCCTGCTCGTTCTGAATCCAGTGACCGCAGTTGGCGAGGACATGCTGTTCCAGCTGCGGCACCCTGTCGGGCATGCGCTTGAGGGTATGGGCTTCGAACACGCCCACCGGGTCGCGGTCGCCGATCAGGAACAGCGTCGGCTGCAGCACCTGTCGACCAGCCAGATGTTCGGTGCGTTGCCAGTTGCGCGCAAAGTTGCGATACCAGTTCAGTGGGCCGCGGAAACCATGCTTGGCAAAGGTCTGCACATACACGTCCAAGTCCGCCTGATTGCACCAGTGCGGTAACGCGCTCGGTGCGCCAACGCCTTCAAGCAACCTGGCGTTGGCCGGTTTTTTCTGCAGGAACACATCCTGATCCTGCATGAACAAACGCAGCGTGCGCTCGATGTCGGCGTCCAACTCCTGTTCGGCCACGCCGGGCTCCTGGAAGTACAGGATGTAGTTGAAGCGGTCGGCGTACAGCTCACGCATGACCTCGATCACCGGTCGACGGCCACGTCCGGCAAACGGCACCGACATCGTGATCAGCCGCGTGACCCGCTCCGGCTCCAGCAGCGCCAAGTGCCAAGCCACCACGGCGCCCCAATCATGACCGACCATCACCACCTGCTGGTGACCGAAGTGATCCATGGCCTGCTGAATATCGGCACACAGCGTCAGCACATCGTAGGCGGCAATGTCCGACGGCGAGCTCGACTCCCCATAACCCCGCATCTGCGGGGCAAACACCCGATACCCGGCGGCGGCCAAGGCCGGGATTTGCTCACGCCAGGAGTGCCAGCACTCGGGAAAACCATGCAGCAGCCATATCGGTCGCCCCTGCTCGGGACCGGCAATATGAATACTCAGTGCAATGCCGTTGACGGCGATTGTGTGCGGGTTCATGGGCATGGCCTCCCTCAGGGTTTTGCACAGCCTGGAAGATTGCATGCATCGACGCCAGCATCATTGATGAGGGGAATAACTCAATCAACCACCCACCAACGGGGCAGCAACTGGCGTACCCGCGCCTCGCCGAAACGGTCATCGATCAACATCACCACGCCCTGGTCCTGCTGGCTGCGGATTACCCGCCCCGCCGCCTGTACCACTTTCTGGATGCCGGGGTACAGATAGGTGTAGTCGTAGCCCGAGCCAAAGATCGCGCCCATGCGCACTTTCATTTGTTCATTGACCGGGTTCAGTTGCGGCAAGCCCAAGGTGGCGACGAATGCGCCAATCAAGCGTGCGCCGGGCAAATCAATGCCCTCGCCAAACGCACCGCCCAGCACGGCAAAGCCGATGCCCTGGCTGTGCAGGGTGAATTGATCGAGAAATGCCTGCCGCTCAGTCTCCGCCATGCCCCGGGACTGCAACCACAGCGCCACCTGCGGGTGCCGCTCGGCCATCAACTGGGCCACCTGTTGCAAGTAATCGAAGCTTGAGAAAAATGCCAGGTAGTTGCCCGGTCGCGCGGCGAACTGTTGTGCAATCAGTGCAACGATCGGCTCCAGCGAGGCCTGCCGATGCACGAAGCGCGTGGAGATTTGATTCACGATGCGCACGTGCAGTTGCTCGGCCTTGAATGGCGATTCCACATCGATCCACGCTGTGTCTGTCGGCAGGCCCAGCAGGTCGGCGTAATAGTGACGCGGGCTCAGGGTCGCGGAAAACAGCACGCCGCTGCGGGCGGCCGTCAAGCGTGGGCGGATGAACTCAGCGGGCACCACATTGCGCAGGCACAGGGTTGAAGCGCTACGTTTGCCAGCGAACTGGCGCTTGCTGATATCGAAGATGAAGTGTTCGTTGAACAGCTCGGCCACCTTGGCAAATTGCAACGCGTCGAAGTAGAAGGTTTGCAGTTCACCGGACAGGGCTTCGGGGTGGTCATTGAAATACTCGGCCATGGCGCTACTGCATAGGCTCAGGGCCTGGAGCAGTTTGTCGGGCTTGGACGCATACGCTTGATACGGCGCTAGTTGCTCCTTGTGCAACGCATTCCACTCACGGTTGAGGCGCTGCAATGGCTTCTTCAACGCTTCGGGCGCCATGTCGCGCAAGGTCTTGAGCGCGTATTGGTCAAGACTGGCGCTGTACATCGAACGAGCGCGCTCCACCAGGTTATGGGCTTCGTCCACCAGCACGGCGGCGCGCCATTGGTTGAGTTGGGCCAGCCCGAACAGCATGCCGCCAAAGTCAAAGTAGTAGTTGTAGTCGGCGACCACCAGATCGCTCCAGCGCGCCATCTCCTGGCTCAGGTAATACGGACAAACGTCGTGGGCCAGTGCCACCTCCCTTAGGTTGCACTGGTCCAGCAGGCGTACCTGGGAAGCGGCCTCACGCGCAGCCGGCAGGCGCTCATAAAAGCCCTTGGCCAACGGGCAGGCGTCGCCGTGACAGGCTTTGTCCGGGTGTTCGCAGGCCTTGTCCCGCGCCACCAGTTCCAGCACGCGCAGCGGCAAGGCCGGGCTGCTGTCGTAGAGCACCTGGGCCGCGTCCAGGGCGAGTTTGCGCCCGGGGGTCTTGGCGGTCAGGAAGAACACTTTGTCCAACTGCTGGGGCGCCAGGGCCTTGAGCATCGGGAAAATCGTGCCGACGGTCTTGCCAATGCCGGTCGGCGCCTGGGCCATCAGGCAACGACCGGTGCTGACGGCCTTGTACACCGACTCGGCTAACGAGCGCTGACCAGGGCGAAACGCAGCATGGGGGAATGCCAGGTGTTGCGCGGCGCTGTTGCGGGCGTCGCGGTGCTGCATCTCGCGCTGGGCCCAACCGAGAAACAACGCACATTGCTGGTTGAAGAACTGCTCCAGGTCCGCCGCTTGGAAACGCTGGTTGAGCAGGGTTTCCCCTTCGCCGACGATGTCGAAGTACACCAACGCCAAGTCGATCTCGTCCAGGCCCAACTTCTGGCACATCAGCCAGCCGTAGACCTTCACTTGGGCCCAATGCAATTGGCGATGGTTGTCAGGCTGGGCGTCGAGGTCGCCGCGATAGGTTTTCACTTCTTCCAGGCGATTCGCATCCGGGTCATAGCCGTCCGCCCTGCCCCGCACCGTCAGTTGCGCGTACTCGCCCTCCAGGGCGACTTCGCTCTGGTAGTGCGCGCTGCGCCGGGAAGCCACCGTGCGATGCCCGATGATGCCTTCCTGGGCACTGGGCGACGGCGTGAAACGCAGGTCAAGGTCACCGACCTTGGCCGTGAACTCACACAGCGCCCGTACCGCGACGCTATAGCTCAAGCCGATTCCGCCCAGCGCACGTAACAGACCGTGACCGGCATCTGGTGCTCGCCGCAGAACTCCAGCCAGCGCAGTTGATTGTCTTGCAAGCGATCGCCAGGGCCCTTCACTTCGATCATGCGGTAGGTTTTTTGCGCGGGCCAGAACTGGATCAAGTCCGGCATACCGGCGCGATTGGCGCGGATATCCAGCAGCAACCGTTCGAACCAGTAACGCAGATGCTCGGCGGGAAGGCATTCCAACGCCTGTTCCAACAGCTCTTCGCTGAGCAGGTTCCAGAACACGAAGGGTGACTGGATGCCCCATTTGTCCGCGTAGCGCTGGCGGATGCGGGTCTTGTAGCGCTCATCCTGCAGTTGCTCGAAACAAGCGGCGAACAGCGGTGCGCGGCGCTGATGAAAATCCTCACTGTGCAAATCCGCCGGCCCACGTTGGAACGGGTGAAAGAATGAACCCGGCAACGGCGCGAAAATCGCGTCCCAGCACAACAGCCCGAACAGCGAATTGATCAAGCCATTCTCGACGTAATGCACCGGTGCGTCCGGCTCGCTGAGATGGGCCTGGACGCAGTACTCCACCGACACCAGCGGTTCGGGCAGCGCCAAGGCCAAGTCCAGGCG
>NZ_JBOICG010000723.1:0-2130 GCF_050739995.1 Pseudomonas sp.
GTGTCAGTCAGTACATCTGAAACTGATCCACCGCATTCGCGAGCAAGCCCGCTCCCACAGGAAGCCTGCGTCAAATTTTAGGTCAGTGCCCACCCAGGTAGGCGTTGCGCACCTCTTCATTCACCAGCAATTCCTTGCCGGTGCCCGTCAGGCGAATTTCACCGTTAACCATCACATACGCCCGATCCGACAAACGCAGCGCGTGGTTGGCGTTCTGCTCCACCAGGAAGATGGTCATCCCGGTGGCCGCCAGTTCACGCAAGGTGGCGAAAATCTGTTTCACCACAATCGGCGCCAGGCCCAGGCTCGGCTCATCAAGCAGCAACAACTTGGGCCGGCTCATCAGTGCACGGGCGATGGCGAGCATCTGTTGTTCACCACCGGACATGGTCATCGCGCGTTGGGTACGCCGCTCCTTGAGCCGGGGGAACAGCTCGAACATGCGCTGCATGTCTTCCTGGGCGTACTTGTCACCGATGGGGATAGTGCCCATCAACAGGTTTTCCTCGACGGTCATGTCGGGGAACACCCGCCGCCCTTCCGGCGACTGCGCAATACCGTTGGAAGCGATGTAGTGGGACGATTTGTGCGTGATGTCGACGCCGTTGTAGATGATCTGTCCCGACTCGGCCCGTGGCTGACCAAAAATCGACATCAGCAGCGTGGATTTACCCGCGCCGTTGGAGCCGATCAGGCTGACAGTTTCACCTTCGTTGATGTGCAGCGAGACTTTCTTCAGGGCCTGGATCGGGCCATAAAACACGTCCAGCTCCTTCATTTCGAGGATAGGTCCGCTCATACCAGCTCCTCTTCGTCCGCGCCCAGGTAGGCAGCAATCACTTTCGGGTCGTTACGGATCGCGTCCGGCCCGCCTTCGGCAATCACGTTGCCGTGGTCCAGCACCACGATGTGGTCGGAAATACTCATCACCATGCCCATGTCGTGTTCGATCAGCACCACCGTGAGGTCGTGTTCGTCGCGCAACAGGCGAATCATCGCGCTGAGCGCTTCGGTTTCCTGGGGGTTGAGGCCGGCTGCCGGCTCGTCCAGACAGATGATCTGCGGACGGGTGCACATGGCGCGGGCGATTTCCAGGCGGCGCTGCTGGCCGTAGGAAAGTTCGCCGGCCAGGCGGTTGGCGCAGTCCACCAGGTCCACCACTTCGAGCCAGTAGAACGCGTGGTCCAACGCGTCGCTTTCGGCCTTGCGGTAGCCCTTGGTGTTGAGGATGCCCGCGAGCATGTTGCGGTTGACCCACATGTGCTGGGCCACCAGCAGGTTTTCCACCACCGACATTTCCTTGAACAGGCGAATGTTCTGGAACGTCCGCGCCAGGCCTGCACGGTTCACCAAGTGGGTACCACCGAACATCTTGTAGTACACCCGGCTGAGGAAGCTTTTCGGCGAAACAAAGTCGGTGGGCTGAAAGCGCTCACCGAGCAACTGGATCACGTCGGTCTGCTTGCCGCGTACGTTGAGATTGATCTTGCCACCACTGGCTTTGTAGAAACCGGTGAGGCAGTTGAACACCGTGGTCTTGCCGGCGCCGTTGGGGCCGATCAGGGCAAAGATCGAGTTGCGTTCGACCTTGAGGCTCACATCGCTCAAGGCCTTGATGCCACCGAAGTGCATCATCAGGTGTTCTACGGACAGCACGATTTCCTTGCTCATGGCGCCACCCCCTTGCGTGGGGTCACACCGGTTCGGCTGATCCGAATCAGGCCGCGCGGTCGCCAGATCATCATCACCACCATCAACACGCCAAACAGCAACACCCGGTACTCGGAGAAACTGCGCAACAACTCTGGCGCGACGGTCAACACGAACGCCGCAATCACCACGCCCACCGTCGAGCCCATGCCGCCCAACACCACGATGGCCAGGATCAGCGCCGACTCGAAGAAGGTGAACGACGACGGGTTGACGAAGCCTTGGTAGCTGGCGAAAAACACCCCAGCCAAGCCTGCGGTTGAGGCGCCGATGGTGAACGCCGAGAGTTTGACCAGCACGTGATTCAGGCCCATTGAACGGCAGGCAATCTCGTCTTCACGCAAGGCTTCCCAGGCGCGGCCGACCGGCATGCGGGTCAGGCGATGCTTGATGTACAGCACAGCCAGCACCACCAGGAAC
>NZ_JBOICG010000724.1:0-5524 GCF_050739995.1 Pseudomonas sp.
CAACCAGGGTGTGCTCCAGCTCATTGCGGGGCGCCACATACTGTTGGCGGTTGGCCTCTGGGTCCGGTTGCGGCAAGGCACGGCGGTCGAGCTTGCCGTTGGCGGTCAGTGGCATGCTGTCCAGTACGATCAGGTGCGCGGGCACCATGTAGTCCGGCAGTTGCACCTTGAGGTGAGCCTTGAGCGCGTCACGCAGTGCGCCATGCTCGGCGTCGCTGACCAGATAGGCCACCAACTGCTTGCCGCTCGGCGAGTCCAGTGCCAGCACCACCGCTTCACGTATGGCCTCATGCTCCAGCAAGCGGGTTTCGATCTCGCCCAGTTCGATACGGAAGCCGCGGATTTTCACCTGATGGTCGATACGCCCCAGGTACTCCACAAGACCATCGGCGCGCTGGCGCACCAGGTCGCCGGTGCGATACAGGCGACCACCGTTGCGGGCAAACGGATCGGCAACAAAGCGCTCCGCCGTCATGCCCGGACGTTGGTGATAACCCTGGGCCAGACCGGCACCGCCAACGTACAACTCGCCCGTCGCCCCCTGGGGCACCAGTGCCAGGTCGGCGTCGAGAATGTACGCCACCCGGTCACCGATAATGCTGCCGATCGGCACGCTGCCCGCGCCCTCCTCTAACTGCTCTGGCGCCAAGCTGGCCAGCGGCATCACCACGGTTTCGGTCGGGCCATAGGCGTTGAAAAACACCTGTGGCTGGAACGCCGCACGAATGCGCTGCAAGTGTTCGCCGGTCAACGCTTCGCCACCGGTGATGCACATGCGCACCGGCAAGGTCTGCTGCTGGGTCGCCAGCCATTGTGCCAACTGGCTGCCGTAGCTGGGCGTGAAGCCGAGGATATTGATGCGATGGGTGCGGATCAGTCCGCAGATTTCTTCGGCATCCCACTGGCCCTGGGCGCGCAACACCACCTGGGCACCGCTGAGCAACGGCACCAGCAAGCGCTCGGTAGCGGCGTCGAAGTTGATCGAATAGAAGTGCAGCTCACAGTCATCCGGTTGCATGCCGAAACGCTGGATCACCGCCTGGCAATGCATGGCGATTTCGCCGTGCGACACCACCACGCCTTTCGGCTTACCGGTGGAGCCGGAGGTGTAGATCAGGTACGCCTGGTGTTGCGGCAAGCTGATGAACGGCGGCTCGTTCGCCGGGTAGTTGGCCAGTACCGGCAGATCGTCCTCCAGGCACCAGCACGCCACGGTTGCCGGCAATTCGCCGAGGGCTTCGAACATCGCCGCATCACTGAGTAACAGGCCGATGCCGCTGTCTTCGATCATGTAGTGCAAGCGGTCTAGCGGGTATTCCGGGTCCAGCGGCACATAGGCGCCACCGGCCTTGAGGATCGCCAGCAGGCCGATGACCATTTCCAGGGAGCGTGGCAACGCCAGGCCGACACGCACCTGCGGGCCGACGCCACGCTCGCGCAGCATCCAGGCCAGGCGATTGGCGCGTTCGTCCAGTTCGCGGTAGCTGAGGGTAACGCCTGCAAACGTCAGCGCGGGCGCATCACCACGGACCGCCGCTTGTTGGCTGAACAGCGTGTGAATGCACTGATCGAGACGGTGTTCACCGGCCTCGATGCCCAGGCTGTCCTGCAACGCACGTTGCTCAACCGCCGTCAGCAAAGGCAGTTCGCTGAGGCGCTGTTGCGGATCGGCGATCAAGGCTTCCAGCAGGTTGCGCCAATGCTCGGCCATGCGTGCAATGCGCGGCTCATCGAACAGGTCGGTGCTGTAGGTCAGGCAGCAACCCAGGCGGTGGTCGAGGTCGGTGACTTCCAGGTTCAAGTCGAACTTGGTGGCGCGAGCATCGTTGGCCAGGTACTCGACCGTCATGCCGGCCAGTTGGCGGCTCTGTTGGAATTCCCAGCGCTGCACGTTGCACATCACCTGGAACAACGGGTTGTAGGCCGCGCTGCGGGTGGGTTGCAGGGCTTCCACCAGATGGTCGAATGGCAGGTCCTGGTGGGACTGGCCTTCAATCACGGTGTGGCGCACCTGCTCGAACAACTCGCCGACGCGCATCTGCCCATTGAGCTGGCAACGCAGCACCTGGGTGTTGAGGAACGCGCCGATCAACCCTTCGCTTTCCGGGCGGATACGGTTGGCCACCGGCGCGCCGATGCGCAGGTCGGTCTGGCCGCTGTAGCGGTAGAGCAACACGGCCAGGGTGGCGGTCATGGTCATGAACAGCGTGAGGCCGCGCTCGGCATTGAAGGCACGTACGCGGGCGGCCAAGTCGTCGCTCAGGTCGAAGCGGTACAGCTCGCCCTGGTGGCTTTGCACCGGTGGACGTGGACGATCGCCAGGCAGTTCGAGCAAGGGATGCTCATGACCCAGTTGTGTGGTCCAGTAATCCAGTTGACGCTGGCGCTCGCCAGACTCCATCCATTGGCGCTGCCACACGCTGTAGTCCAGGTACTGCACCGGCAAGGGCGCCAGCGGTGAGTCGCGCTCGTCGATAAAGGCTTCATAGAGCGCGCTGAGTTCACGGGCAAAGATGTCCATGGCCCAGCCTTCGGTGACGATGTGGTGCAGCGTCAGCACCAGGTAGTGTTCCTGTTCACCAGCCTTGACCAGGCAGGCGCGCAGCAACGGACCGGTTTCCAGATTGAAAGGCGTATGGGCTTCATGGTCGGCCAACTGCTGCAGGCGTGACTGGCAGTCCGCCGGGGTGAGCGCTGAGAAGTCCTGCCAGTCCATGCGCAGGCCGGTCTGGCGCGAGACGTTCTGATAGGCCACACCATCGACACTCGGGAAGGTGGTGCGCAGGGTTTCGTGGCGCATGATCAGGGCTTGCAACGCCGCCTCGAAACGCCCCACATCCAGCACACCACGCAGGCGCGCCATGCCGCCGACGTTGTAGGCCGGGCTGTCCGGTTCCATCTGCCAAAGGAACCACATGCGCTGCTGGGAATAAGACAGCGGCACCGGCTGGCTACGATCAACCTTGGCGATGGCGGTTTGCTGGTTGCGTTGACCCGCCGCCTGGATCAGCTCGACTTGCTCGGCAAAAGCGCCCAGCTCGCTGGCTTCGAACAAGGTGCGCAGCGGCAGCTCGACATCACACGCCTGACGGGTGCGAGAGATGATTTGCGTGGCCAATAATGAGTGGCCGCCGAGGGCGAAAAAGTCATCGCGCAGGCCGATACGGGGCAGGCCCAGCACCTCGCGCCAGATGGCGGCGATATGTTGCTGCAATGGGGTTTGCGGTTCGACGTGTTCACGCACCTGCCATAGCGGTTCCGGCAGTGCACGACGGTCGACTTTGCCGCTGGGACTCAGGGGCATGGCGTCCAGGCGCATCAGCAGCGCGGGCACCATGTACTCCGGCAACTCGGCGGCCAGGGCGGTTTTCACCGCTTGCTCGTGCAGACCGGCAGGCGCGGTGTAATAACCCATCAGCTTGGCGTCACGCACCAGCACCACGGCCTGGGCGACGCCGTCCAAGGCCAGCAGGCGGGCCTCGATTTCTTCTGGTTCCACGCGAAAGCCACGCAGTTTGACCTGCTGATCGAGACGGCCGAGGTATTCCAGCACACCGTCAGCGCTCCAGCGGGCGCGGTCACCGGTGCGGTACAGGCGCGCCCCCTGGCGGTCCGCGACAAAACGCTCAGCGGTCAAGCCGGCACGCCCAAGATAACCCCGGGCCAGGCCGATACCGCCGATGCACAGTTCACCCGGCACACCCAGCGGCACGGGGTTGAGATGTTCGTCCAACACGCGGCAGATCACATTGCCCAGCGGACGGCCGATCGGTGAACGCTCACCGTCTTCCGCCCGGCAGTGCCAGTGGGTGACGTTGATCGCGGTTTCGGTCGGGCCATAGCGATTATGCAGTTGCACCGCGGGCAGTTGAGCCAATACGCGGTTGCGCAGTTCGGCGGGCAACGCCTCACCACCCGAGAACAGACGACGCAGGCTGGTGCATTCGGCGGCAAGTGGCTCGTCGATAAACAACTGCAACAGCGGCGGCACAAAGTGCAGCGTGGTCACGCCGTGCTCTTGCACGAGTTGCGCGATGCGGTGCGGGTCACGATGTTCGCCAGGGCCGGCCAGCACCAGCCGGCAACCAGTGATCAGCGGCCAAAAACACTCCCACACCGACACGTCGAAACTGATCGGCGCCTTTTGCATCAGCACGTCGGTTTCATCGAGTTGATAGGTGGCCTGCATCCACTGCAAGCGCTCCGCCAACGCGCCATGGGTATTGCCCACGCCTTTGGGTTGGCCGGTAGAGCCGGAGGTGTAGATCACGTAGGCCAGGTTGTCAGCATGAAGGTGCAGGCCCGGCGCCTGGGTCGGCCAGCTGTCGAGGTGCAGGCTGTCCATGGCGATCACGCACACACCGTCAGCCGCCGGAAGTTGCTCCAGCAACGCGGTCTGGGTCAACAACAGTTGCACGCCACTGTCCTTGAGCATGTAGGCCAGGCGCTCGGCGGGGTAATCCGGGTCCAGCGGCACGTAGGCACCACCGGCCTTGATGATCGCGAGCAGGCCGATCAGCAGTTGCGGCGAACGCTCGGCGGCGATGGCCACGCACACGTCCGGGCCGACACCTTTGTCACGCAGGTAATGGGCCAGGCGGTTGGCCTGGGTGTGCAGTTGGGCGAAGGTCAGGCTGCCGTCCTGCCAGACCAGCGCGGTGTTGTCCGACGTTTGCTGGTTAAGCAGTTCAGGCAGCCATTGCTGGGCCGGTGCGCAGGGAGCTTCGCTCCACGGCTGCTGCTCGTCTTGCGGCATCAGCTTGAGCTCGCCGATAGCTTGCTGCGGTTGCTCGCACACGGCGTGCAGCAGGTTGATGAAGTGTTCGGCCAGACGCTCGATGCTGCGCTTTTCGAACAACTCATCGGCGTAGTCGAACGACAGGCTCAGGCGCCCGTTGCGGTCTTCTTCACTGTGCAGTTGCAGGTCGAACTTGGCTTCGCGGCTGTGCCACGGCAGCTCATCGGCGAGCATGCCTGGCAGGCGGCGCAACGCGCTCAAGTCACGCTGCTGGTGGTTGAACATGACCTGGAACAAACCCTGCTCGCGGGCTTGGGGGAAGGCTTCGAGCAGTTGTTCGAAAGGCAGATCCTGATGAGCCTGGGCGCCGAGCGCCGTTTGACGGGTGGCCACCAGCAACTCACTGAACGGCAGGCGCCCATCCAGCTCGGCACGCATGACCTGTGTGTTGATGAAGAACCCGACCAAGCCCTGGGTTTCCTGGCGTGGGCGGTTGGCATTCGGCACGCCGATGCGGATATCACGCTGGCCGCTGTAGCGGTAAAGCAGGCTCTGGAACGCCGCCAGCAACAGCATGAATGGCGTCGATTCATGGGCCTGGGCGGCCTGGCGAATCGCTTCGCTGAGGTTCGCACTCAGGCGCACGTCGTGGCGCGAGGCGCTGTGCTGCCGCTGCGCAGAACGTGGGTGGTCGGTGGCCAGGCTCAGGGCCGGATGCTCCTCGCCCAATTGCGCTGTCCAATACGCCAGTTGCCGCTGGCCCTCGCCCTCTGCCAGCCATTGGCG
>NZ_JBOICG010000725.1:0-10402 GCF_050739995.1 Pseudomonas sp.
ACGAAAGGCTGGACAGGTAGTCGTCGTAACCAAATTCACGAACCACCTCGACAGTACCGTCGAGTTGTTTCACTACGATGGACGGCATTTTCAGGCCGTTGAACCAGTTTTTCTTGACCATGGTGTAGCCTGCGGTGTCGATGAACGACAGCCGATCGCCGATGGCCAGCGGACGATCAAATTGATACTCGCCGAAAATGTCCCCGGCCAGGCAGGATTTGCCGCACACCATGTAGGTGTGTTCGCCGTCGCTTGGCGCCAGCTTGGCGTTGAGGCGATAGATCAGCAGGTCCAGCAGGTGGGCTTCGATGGAACTGTCCACTACGGCGAGGTTCTTGCCGTTGTAGAGGGTGTCGAGCACGGTGACTTCCAGGGAAGCACTGTTGGTGATCGCCGCTTCGCCGGGTTCCAGGTACACCTGCACGCCGTACTTCTCGGAGAACGCCTTCAAGCGCGCGCAGAACGCGTCCACGGCATAGTCTTCACCGGTGAAGTGGATGCCGCCGCCGAGGCTGACCCACTCGACCTTGTGCAGCAGCGCGCCGAAGCGTTCTTCGATCACACCCAGCATCTTGTCGAACAGGCTGAAATCGCCGTTCTCGCAATTATTGTGGAACATGAAGCCGGAGATCTGATCGATCACGCCTTCGATCTTCACCGGGTCCCATTCGCCCAAACGGCTGAACGGACGCGCCGGGTCAGCCAGCAGGTAGTCGGAACTGCTCACCTGTGGGTTCACGCGCAGGCCACGGGTCTTGCCTTCGGAACGCTCGGCAAAACGCTGCAGCTGGCTGATGGAGTTGAAGATGATCTTGTCGCAGTTATCCAGCATCTCTTCGATTTCATCGTCAGCCCAGGCCACGCTGTAGGCGTGCGCCTCGCCTTCGAACTTCTGGCGGCCGAGCTTCAACTCATACAGCGACGACGAGGTGGTGCCGTCCATGTATTGCTGCATCAGGTCGAACACCGACCAGGTAGCGAAGCACTTGAGCGCCAGCAACGCCTTGGCGCCGGACTGCTCGCGTACGTAAGCAATCTTCTGCATGTTGACCAGAAGCTTCTGTTTATCGATGAGGTAGTACGGCGTTTTGATCATTTTTGAGAGCCTGCGGCGGTGCCTGCCAAAAAAGGACACGCATTGTGCCCGCACTTGAAGCGGATCGAAAGGTTAGCGAGCGGAATTTGCCGCGCACCTTTGCAAGTTACCCTGGCTGTGTGACCGTCTATCGCTATCATGGGCTGCCTGGACATGTGGTCCTGGAGTTGTCGACGGGAGGTCATGATGGATGCATGGACGTTGCACTGGTTGGAGGCTTCGGGCTCTTTGGCTGAGCTTCGCAATGAGTTGAATGAAGAGTTTGAGGTGGCTTATCGCGCAATTGCTCGACGGATGCCGCCGCCACGGCTGGATGTGCTGATCCAGCGCTTGCCCGGTGAAACCATTGCGCAATTGGGCCTGGTCGGGCGGGCTTATCGCAGCACGATGTTCTCCATGACCCTGGACCCCGACAACCCTAATTTCGCCGCGAGCCTCAAAGGCGGGGCGGTGCATCGGCACATTGTTCACGAGGTGCATCATTGCCTGCGCATGGCGGGGCCAGGGTACGGTTGGACGCTGGGTGAAGCGCTCATCAGCGAAGGGCTGGCCGGGCAGTTCGTGCAGCATGTGATTGGCAGCGAACCGGAGCCGTGGGAGAGGGCGCTTGGCCTTGAAGCATTGCAAGCTGCGCCGGTGAGCCTGAGTGAGCTTGAAGCGACTTACTACGATCACAGTGCGTGGTTTTTTGGTGCCGGGGATAAACCCAGGTGGTTGGGGTATGCGCTGGGGTATCAGATGGTCAGGTGTTGGTTGGCCTCGGTTGGAGAGGTCGATGCCGAAACCTGGGTCAACGTTTCAGCCCGCGATATTTTGGCGGTTGCAGTCGAGTCTGGCTTGGTGACGCATAACCTCAGACACCGCCAATCTCCTGTGGGAGATGTCGAGCTTTAGCGAGGCTTCGAAGGCGGCGTCACGGTTGGCAGCCCCATCGCCATCGAGGGCAAGCCCCCTCCCACAGTTGAGTCCTGCTAGTAAGTAGAAAGCGTTTGGCTATAGATCTACAGACACCGTCAGTCCCCTGTGGGAGATGTCGAGCTTTAGCGAGGCTTCGAAGGCGCCAGCCCTGTCGATAGAACTGGTCAGGTATTGGTCTTTAGTTTGTTCCACAACCGCGTGGCCAGCCGTGCTATTGCGGGTGGCAGGTCCTCGACGATGAACAGCTTGTCCATCACGCTTTTCGGCGGATAGATCGCCAGGTCTTGCTTCACCGCTGGAGTAAGAAACTCATCTGCCGCACTGTTGGGGTTGGCGTAGTGAATGCTGTTGCTGATGTTGGCGATCACCTTGGGGTCGAGCAGGTAGTTCATGTAGGCGTAGGCGTTCTTCTCATGGGGCGCGGCCTTGGGCATTACCACCATGTCCAGCCACAGCGTCGAGCCTTCTTCGGGGATGGAATAGGCGATGTCGATGCCATTCTTGGCCTCTTTGGCACTGGCGGCGGCTTGCACCACATCGCCGTTGAATCCAATCACTGCGCAGATATTACCGTTGGCCAAATCGCTGATGTACTTGGAGGCGTGAAAGTACTGGATGTACGGCCGAATCTTCAACAGTGCCTGTTCGGCTTGTTTGTAGTCGGCGGGTTCATGGCTATGGTGAGGCAGGCCCAGGTAGTTGAGGGTGATGGGAAGGATCTGCGTGGGGTTGTCGATGATCGCCACGCCGCAGGTGCTGAGTTTCTTGATCGTGTCTTCATCGAAAAACATCTTCCATGAACGCGTGACATCGGTGTTGCCAAAGATCGCCTTGATCTTCTCGACGTTGTAGCCAATGCCCGCCGTGCCCCACATATAGGGAAAACCATATTGGTTGCCGGGGTCATTGGTCTCGAGCTTTTTCATCAAGACCGGGTCGAGATTTTTCCAGTTGGGCAACCGGCCGCGGTCAAGTTTCTGAATCGCGCCGGCCTTGATCAGACGTGACAGGAAGTGGTTCGACGGGCTGACTACGTCGTAGCCGGTGTTGCCGGTCATCAACTTGGATTCAAGCACTTCGTTGCTGTCGTGAATGTCGTAGGTGGCCTTGATCCCGGTGGCCTGGGTAAAGCGCGTGAGGGTGTCGTCGGCGATGTAGCCGTTCCAGTTGGAGATGTTCACCTCCTCTGCGGCATGGCTGGCCAGCGAAAACACACCTAGCATGACGGCCACGGATACTCGGTTGATAGGCATTGCATTCACCTTTTTTTGTTTTAGATTTCTGAACGGGCGCGCACCGCTTCGATGCGCAGGCGCAACAGGGCACCGAGGTCGAACAACGGGCGTGGCGGTAACCAGCCAGGTTGTGCACGCTGGATCACCGATTGCAGCAACGGTGAGCTTTGACCGCTGGCCCACTCGGCCATCAATCGCCCCCACAAGGTACCGCGTGCTACCCCGGAGCCGTTGCAGCCGGCGATGGCGTACAGGTTGTTTTCGATCCTGGCGAAATACGGTTGGCCGGAGCGCGACGCGCTGAGGTGACCGGTCCAGGTGTAGTCAATGTCTTGCTCGGTGAGCCAGGGGAAGCGCCGTTGCAAACCCAGCACATGGTGCTGGCGGCGTTGCAGCAAATCGGTGTTGGACAAATCACGGGTGCGATACTCGGCGGTATTGCGGATCATCACGCGCCGGTCCGGTGTCAGGCGCACCGTGGCGCCGAGTGGCCGTGTCGACAGCACGCCCCAGGGTTGGGCGGCGCATTCTTTTTCCGTCAGCGGGCGGGTGAGGCTGGCGCTGAGTTCCATGGGGAACGTGGCGCTGCGGTCCAACCCGACGCGGGGAATAAACGAATTCAGGCATACCAGCACCTGCCGCGCTTCAATACTGCCCCCCAGGGCTGGTCGCGCGAATGCTGCCGTTGGCCATTCGCTCAAGGCCGGTGATGTCGGTGTTTTCAAACAGGCTGACTGAGGCCGGTAACGCTGCCAGCAACCCCTTCACATACTTGGCCGGTTGCAACAGCGCGTTACCATTTCCGCACCAGATCGCGGCCTGGTAATGCGCGGTGCCGAGCTTCTTGTGCAGCGCGTCGCCTTGCAAAAAATGCGCAGATGCACCAAGGGCGAGCAAGGTGGCGAGTTTGCTGTCTACGTGGTCGAGCTTATCGGCGTCATGCACGGCGAAGAAGTAACCGCTGTCGCGCAAATCGCAGTCAATGGCATGGCGAGCAACGCGCTGGCGCACCTCGTCACTCGCCGCGCGAGAGATCGCGGTGTCCACCTCAAAACCCGCGAAACCCGCATTGCCCAGCAGTTCGCTTTCAGTTGGGTGTTCGTGTGCCACCACAAACCCCGAGTTCCGTGCCGAGGCACCTTGCGCCGCGCACTGGCGGTCGATGATCACGATGCGAGCTTCGGAGTGCATAGCCGCCAGGCTGTGAGCCGCGCAGAGCCCGGTGATGCCAGCGCCGATTACCAGCCAGTCTGTCTGTTGCGTGCCCTTCAAGGCGCTGCGAGCGGGTAGGGGTTCGGTTTGGGCTATCCAGCCACAGATATTCTCCACGGTAACCTCAGCTGCATGCGTTGATCGCATGAATGGTTTGATTCGATGGCTGGAATTTATAGGGACTTGGGTGATACAACCAACGTTATAAAATCATCCAGTTATTCGGAAAACGCATGGATAAGCTTCGTCACGTTCCATCGTTGCAAGGCCTGCAGACGTTGGTGGCAGTCAGCGACAGTGCCAGCTTCACCCAGGCTGCGCAGACGTTGTGCCTGACCCAGAGCGCTGTTAGTCGCCAGGTCCAGCTATTGGAAAACCACTTTGGCGTGGCACTGTTCACCCGCACCAGCCGCAGTTTGCGCCTGACAGTTGAAGGCGAGCAGGTGCTGATTTACGCGCGCAGTATCCTTGCGCAACTCAAGGTGTTGGAGGACCGCATCTCGCCGCACAAACGCCCATTCCGCATTCGTCTGCACGTGTCGTTGGCCGTACGCTGGTTGCTGCCCAAACTGAGCGATTTCTACCGCTTGCACCCAGACATTTCCCTGGCCATCGAGACTGTTGCAACCGAAGTGGTCGAGCCTGGTGGCGATAGTGATGCTTACATTCAGTACTTGCCCAAACCGCCGCACGATCCTGCGTGCCTGACGTTGTTTCAGGAAAAATTGGTACCCGTGTGCGCTCCCAAGCTGGGGCAGCTTGAAACGCTGGATGACCTGCGCAATGTGGCGTTGTTGCACCGTTCGACCGACAAGCAAGACTGGCGCGTGTGGTTGGCCGCCAACAGCGCCGATGTGCTGGAGGATTACCGACACATCCCGTTCAACCTCGACGAATTGGCGTTGGACGCCGCTGCTCGCGGGCTTGGCGTGGCGATGACCGATCTGACTCTGGCCGCTGAATCCATCGAACGTGGAGTGTTGGTAGTGCCGTTGGGTGAGCCGTTGGTGACGGGCGGGGTGTATGCGTTATGCCTGCAGCCGATGGCAGCGTCTCACCCAGGTTACAGGGTGATCATGCAGTGGTTTTCAGCACAGGCACGCTGAACCACAAACGTACAAGATTCAGCGCAAACGCCCTCAGTAGACTTCCCGCATTCCCTCTACTGCAGGTTCCCCATGGACATCTTCCTCTACGCCTTCAGCGTCATGTACAGCCCAGGCCCGGTCAACTTCATGGGCCTCAACGCCGGGCTCACCGGCCAGTTCCAACGCTCCACCGGGTTCTTCATCGGGGTGGGCTGCGCGATGATGGTGTTGTTCGTGCTGTTTGGCTACACCGGTGAGGCGATCATTTCCCAGGCGGCGTTGCCGTACATCTCCCTGGTGGGCGGTGTGTACACCCTGTACCTCGCCTATCAGGTGTTCACAGCCCGCACGGTGGTGGATGAACAGTCTGCGACGGCGTCGGTCAAGACCCTCACGTTCTGGAATGGCCTGGTGATTCAGTTGCTCAACCCCAAGGGCATCATGGCGGTGTTGCCTATCACCAGCGTGATGCTGCCGGCGGCGCACATCACCGGGGTTTCCATCGCCGTCGTTTCGGCTGCGCTGGCGTTCGGTGCATTCGGTGCGCCGTGGGTTTATGCGCTGCTCGGGGCCTTGCTGGGGCGGCGGATCAATGGAACGTCAGCGTTTACAGTGTTCAATCGCTGCATGGGTGTGGCGTTGGCGGTGTGTGCGTATTTCATGTTCCATGCGTTCTATCTGCACCTGAATGCAACATGAGGGAAACTTGTGGTCATCTAGAATAATATGAGTTTGTCTCACTATCAGTGCTTATCGACAATGGCTGCCATACATAAAGACATTGGAGTTGTAAGTCATGGCAGTCGCTCATTCCCTTGGATTTCCGCGCATTGGACGTGATCGTGAACTGAAAAAAGCGCAGGAAGCGTTTTGGAAGGGCGAGCTCGACGAAGCCAGCCTGCGGGCCGTCGGCCGTGACTTGCGCAAGGCCCATTGGGACTTGCAGAAAAACGCCGGTATCCAATTATTGCCCGCTGGCGACTTCGCCTGGTACGACCAGGTGCTGACCCACTCGCTGATGTTCGGCGTGATCCCCGAGCGTTTCCGCCCAGCCGATGGCAAAGCCACCTTGCACACCTTGTTCGGCATGGCCCGTGGCGTCAGCGACACCTGCTGCGGCGGTGCCCACGCCCAGGAAATGACCAAGTGGTTCGACACCAACTACCACTACCTGGTGCCTGAGTTCAGCGCCGATCAGACATTCCATCTGGGTTGGGACCAACTGTTCGAAGAGGTGCAGGAAGCCCGCGACCTGGGTCACACCGTCAAGCCGGTGGTTATCGGCCCGCTGACTTACCTGTGGCTGGGTAAAGCCAAGGGCGACGACTTCGACAAACTTGACCTGCTCGACCGCCTGCTGCCGCTGTATGGCCAGATCTTCCAACGCTTGGCCGAGCTGGGCGTGGAATGGGTACAGATCGACGAGCCGATCCTGGTACTCGACTTGCCTCAAGAATGGAAAAACGCCTTCGAGCGTGCCTACAACCTGATCCAGCGCGATCCGTTGAAAAAGCTCGTGGCAACTTACTTCGGCGGCCTGGAAGAGAACCTCGGCTTGGCCGCCAACTTACCGGTCGACGGCCTGCATATCGACCTGGTACGTGCACCGGACCAGTACCCGACCATCCTCGACCGCCTGCCGGCTTATAAAGTGTTGTCCCTGGGCGTGGTCAATGGCCGTAACGTCTGGCGCTGCGACCTGGAAAAAGCCCTGGCAACCTTGCAGCACGCCCATGAGAGGCTCGGCGATCGCCTGTGGGTGGCACCGTCCTGCTCGCTGCTGCACAGCCCGGTGGATCTGGGCCGTGAAGACAAGCTGGATGCCGAGCTGAAAAGCTGGCTGGCCTTTGCCGTGCAAAAGTGCTCGGAAGTCGCCGTGCTGGCCCAGGCTGTCAATCAGCCCGAAGCTCCCAATGTGTTGGCGGCCCTGGCTGAAAGCCGCGCTGTCCAAGCCGCCCGTGCGGCTTCGCCACGCATCCACAAGCCCGTTGTACAGGCACGTGTCGCGGCTATTACGGCCAAGGACAGCCAGCGCCAGTCGCTGTTTGCCCAGCGTATCGAGAAACAACGTGCCGGCCTGAACCTGCCATTGTTCCCGACCACCACCATCGGTTCGTTCCCGCAAACCGCCTCGATCCGCCTGGCGCGCCAGTCGTACAAGGCTGGCAAGTTGAGTGAGGCCGAATACGTCGAAGCCATGCACAGCGAGATCAAGCACGCCGTGGAGGTGCAGGAAAACCTCGGCCTGGACGTGCTGGTGCACGGTGAGGCAGAACGCAACGACATGGTCGAGTACTTCGCCGAGCAACTGGATGGCTACGTGTTCACCCGCTTCGGTTGGGTGCAGAGCTACGGTTCGCGCTGCGTGAAACCGGCGGTGATCTTCGGTGACTTGAGCCGCCCGAAGGCCATGACCGTAGAGTGGATTCGTTATGCCCAAGGCCTCACCCACAAGGTGATGAAGGGCATGCTGACCGGCCCGGTGACCATGCTGATGTGGTCGTTCCCGCGCGAAGACGTGAGCCGCGAAGTGCAGGCCCGCCAATTGGCCCTGGCGATTCGCGACGAAGTGGTGGACCTGGAGGCTGCCGGCATCAAGATCGTGCAGATCGACGAAGCCGCGTTCCGCGAGGGTTTGCCATTACGCCAGGCGCAGTGGCAGCACTACCTGGACTGGGCCACCGAAGTGTTCCGCCTGTGCGCCTCCGGTGTGCGTGACGAAACCCAGATCCACACCCACATGTGCTACAGCGAGTTCAACGATGTGATCGAGTCCATCGCAGCCATGGATGCCGACGTGATCACCATCGAAACGTCGCGCTCGGACATGGAGCTGCTGGACGCCTTCGAAGCCTTCGCTTACCCGAATGAAATCGGTCCGGGTGTCTACGACATCCACTCGCCACGGGTGCCGGACGCTTCGGAAATGGCCAACCTGCTGCGCAAGGCGGCCAAGCGGATTCCGGCCGAGCGCCTGTGGGTCAACCCGGATTGCGGCTTGAAGACGCGGGGCTGGCCGGAGACGGAAGCGGCGTTGATTCATATGGTGACGGCGGCGCGTCAACTGCGGGCTGAACTGGAGTAGTCTAAACACCTGTCTTCAAAGACTGGCCGCAATGCTCGAGGGTGTTGCGGCCAGTTTTTGTTGAGGTTTTCAGGATCGTTGGGGGAGTGATGATGAGCATGCAAGCACAGTCGGCCGAGGCCGTGATCGAGTTCTGGAAACAGGCCGGCCCCAAGCGTTGGTTCGCCAAGGATGAGGCGTTTGACGCGGCGTTTCGCGACACTTTCCACGAAACTCATATGCAGGCCGCGAGGCGTGAATTGGAGGGCTGGCTGGAATCGGCGCAGGGCGCGCTGGCCTTGTTGATTCTGCTGGACCAGTATCCGCGCAATGCCTTTCGTGGCACCGCGCATATGTTCGCCACCGATCCACTGGCGCGGCTGTATGCCCAACGCATGGTGGGTGCCGGGCTGGATCAATTGATCGAACCTGAGTTGCGTGCGTTCTGTTATTTGCCGTTCGAACATTCCGAAGACCTGGCGGATCAGCTGCGCTCGGTTGAACTGAATCAGCACCTGGACGCCAGCACCTATCACTGGGCCAAGGAGCACGCGAACATCATCGAGCGGTTCGGGCGCTTTCCCCATCGCAACGCGTTGCTGGCCAGGGTTACCACCGAGCAGGAACATGAGTTCCTCAAGGGCGGTGGCTTCGCCGGTTAAGCCTCGGCGGGCGCCACCACTTTCTTGGCATCGGCCGGGCGGAAGCGTCGCAAACCTTTGAGGTCGACCGCCCAGCGCAAGGCTTCGGTGGCCGAGGGGCGCGGGCCTTGGCTGATCGCATGTTCATCCTGGGTGAGGGCGGTGAGGTAACCCTGGGCGCCGCCGCGCTCGCTCCAATAGTGGGTGTGGCTGAGCCAGGAACGGGCGAGCCAGCCTTTCCATTTGCCCACGCTGACCGGTAAATCGAGCACACCGTTGCCCATCACCGGCTTGACCGGGCCGCCGACGATGTCGCCAAACAGGCCATAAGGTGCCGGGAAGTAGAGATTGGTCCAGCGCGTCACCGCAAACGCTGCGGCATGGTGCAGGTAGTACGGCGTAAAAGGCTGCTGGCCGAGCATCACCGGTTGGCGGGCGTTGTAACCGTAGCCCTTGTCATCCTCGGTGGGTGGGCAAGCCGGGGCTTCGCGGCGCTCCATACGTTGCTTGAAGTCGCTGACGCTGCGGCCCAACAAGAGGCTGGCATGGGCCATCGGACTGCCGACGGTGACCAGGTCGGTGATGCGCCACGGGTTGCCCAGGCCGCGCTGTTCGACAAACGCCGCCGCCTGCTGTTCGCGAAACCGCAAGGTGCTGCCCAGGCTGCCGTCGAGGGCGGCGCCGGCGTTGGGCAGTGCTTCCTTGATCACCGGTTGCAACGCTTCGTGATGGGCGTAGCGGGCGGCCAGTTCGCGATTGCTGGGCGTCACCTGGGTGAGCTGGTCGTGATGTTCGTGCCACAGGTAGCCGACGATGTCGTAGGCGATCACGCTGCCCAGGCTGTGGCCGACCACGATGATGCGGTCGTAGTCGCCCTTGTTGTGCAATGCGCGCAACAGCTCTACGCCATCGGCGCGTATCTGCTCACGCACCACCACATTCTGGGGGTTGGGGCTCAGGTAGCGTGCCGCATCGCCGAGGTAGGACAGGGCGGAATAGCGCAAGCCCAGGCCGATGGCGCCCAGCAGCAGCGGCACCAGCGCAAAGGGGTTGTCGCTGTGATCGAAGCGGCCCCAGGCCGTGGCCAGGGTGCCGCTGGCGATCAGCAGCAGAAGCACCAGCACTGTCCAGCGCGTGGTGCGCCAGAT
>NZ_JBOICG010000726.1:0-2468 GCF_050739995.1 Pseudomonas sp.
TTGGCCGTGCCTTCCCTGATCCGGCGCCTGCTGGGTAAAAAAACCGACGCCCCGGATACCTCGCCTATCCCTGCGTTTTTTCAAAATAAAGCCGCACAACAGGGCTATACCCTCAGTGCAGGCCAAACCCAGGCGGTTGCCGCCCTGGACAGCGAAACCCGGCATCTGCTCGCCGGGCGCCCCACACGCAGCCTGTACCTGCACGGCCCGGTGGGACGCGGCAAAAGCTGGCTGCTCGATGGGTTTTTCCAGGCGCTGCCGATGGCCGAGAAGCAGCGTGTGCACTTCCACGATTTTTTCGCCCGTCTGCACCGGGGCATGTTCCAGCAGCGCGGACAGACCGATGCCTTGGCCGTCACCCTGGATGAGTTGCTCGCAGGCTGTCGTGTACTGTGTTTCGACGAGTTCCATGTCCACGACATCGGCGATGCGATGCTGATCAGCCGCCTGTTCAAGGCGCTTTTCCAACGCGGCGTGTGGGTGCTGGTGACGTCCAATTACCCACCCGAAGGCTTGCTGCCCAACCCGCTGTACCATGAACGCTTCAAGCCAGTGATCGACCTGATCGCTGCGCGCATGGACGTGCTGGAAGTCAGTTCGCCGCAGGATTTCCGCAGCCTGCCCCAGGCCCATGCCGACCAACGCTTTACCGAAGGACACTACATTTGGCCCGGTAGCGCGCAGCAACGCGCAGACCTCAGACTGCCCGTCGCGGATTGCGCGCCACACCTCTTGAGTGTGGGCACCCGGCAGTTAACGTTTCGCCACCGGCAAGCGCGCACCATCGCCTTCACCTTCAACGACCTGTGCGAGCAACTCACCGCGGTGATGGATTACCTGCTGCTGTGCCAGGACTACGATCACTGGATCATCGACGGCCTGCCCCAACTGGCCGAATGCCCGATCGCTGTGCAGCAGCGCTTCATTAACCTGGTGGACGTGCTCTACGACCGCGACAAGCGCCTGACCCTGATCGGCCACCAGCCCCTGGCGCACGCCCTGGAAGGCCAGGCCATTGACTTGGCCCGTACCGCCAGCCGGCTGAGCCAATTGCAAACGGTCTGCCCGCAACCTGCGCCCGACCCGGTATCATGAGCGCCATTTACGCCTACCTTGCCGAGTGATCGCGCCGTTCATGAATACCCTCGCCCAACTCAAGGCCGGCCAATTGGCCGGCGCCAAACGCCTGGACCTGTCCTGCGGGCTGACTGAATTTCCGCCTGAAATCTTTGAACTGGCCGACACTCTGGAGATCCTCAACCTTACCGGCAACGCGCTTAGCAGCCTGCCCGAGGACCTTCACCGCCTGACCCATTTGCGCATACTGTTCTGCTCGGACAATGCCTTTACCCAATTGCCGGAATGCCTGGGCCAGTGCGCCAAACTGAGCATGATCGGCTTCAAGGCCAACCAGATCCGTCACGTGCCCGCCGCCGCCCTGCCACCGCTCCTGCGCTGGCTGATTCTCACGGATAACTGCATACGCCAATTGCCCAGTGAACTGGGTGAACGGCCGCTCCTGCAGAAGCTGATGCTGGCGGGCAATCAGCTGGAGCACTTGCCGCAAAGCCTGACCCACTGCCACAACCTGGAGCTGATCCGCATCGCCTCCAACCGCTTCACCCACTTGCCCGAATGGCTGCTGAACCTGCCCAGCCTGACCTGGCTGGCCTATGCCGGCAACCCGGTGGAAATGGCGGTGGAGGTGACCGACGATGACACCACGCCGAATATTCCCTGGGCGGAACTGGAACTGGCCGAGGTGCTCGGGGAAGGCGCGTCCGGAATCATCCGCAAGGCTGTGTGGAAGCCGCTTGCCAAGCCCGTCGCGGTCAAGTTGTACAAAGGCACCATCACCAGCGACGGCTCTCCCTTGCACGAAATGCAAGCCTGCATCGCCGCCGGGCTGCACCCGAACCTGATCAAAGTGGAAGGCCGCGTCGTCGTCCACCCCGATGACCAGGCCGCGTTGGTGATGGACCTGATCGATCCGAGTTACCGCAACCTGGCAGCCCTGCCCAGCTGGGACTCCTGCACTCGCGATATCTACCCAGCCGACACCCGTTTCAGCCTGGATGTGGCGCTGCGCATGATCCGGGGCGTGGCGTCGGTCGCCGCGCACCTGCACCGGCACGGCATCACCCATGGCGACTTGTACGCTCACAATATCTTGTGGAATACAGCAGGCGACTGCTTGCTGGGGGACTTTGGCGCGGCGTCGTTCCATGCCACGGCGGACACGCTGGAAACCAGGGCGTTGCAACGGATTGAAGTGCGGGCGTTCGGGGTGTTGCTGGGGGAGTTGTTGGAGCGGGTTGAGACAAGTGACGAAACCTTGCTGGCACTGCAGCAAAGATGCTGTCAGCCGAGCGTGTTGGCGCGGCCGGGGTTCGACGAAATCGAAACCTTGCTGGGTTCTATCCAACACCACTAAACCAATGTGGGAGCGGGCTTGCTCGCGAATGCGG
>NZ_JBOICG010000727.1:0-3390 GCF_050739995.1 Pseudomonas sp.
CCTGAACTGTCAGCGTCCATAGAAAGCGTCGCTATCGCGGGGCCACTATTTGGTCCCTCTGGTTCTAACGAGGAATACACCATGAAACTCAATTCCCTGGGCGCGGCGTCGTTGCTTGCGCTTTCAATGGTGATGATCAGCGGCTGCGATCAGGTTGAAAAAAGTGCGCAGCAAGTGATCGGCAAGGCCACCGAGTCGGCCAAACAGGCTATAGATGAAACGCATAAGGCCGCCGAACAGGCTCTGAGTGAGGCAACCCAGGGCTTGATCAGTCCTGAGAAGAAGGACAAGGACGCCGAAAACGCTTCCGAGTCCGACACCAAAGAAACCTAATTCCCAAGCCTCACCACGTCAGGATTGACCTATGGACTACCTTTTACAACTGGCTGCAAGCCCCACCGCCTGGGTGGCCCTGGCCACCTTGATCGTCATGGAAATCGTGCTGGGCATCGATAACCTGATCTTTATCTCGATCCTCACCAACAAATTGCCGGAAAAACACCGGGCGAAAGCGCGGCGTATCGGCATCAGCATGGCGTTGATCCTGCGCCTGGGCCTGTTGAGCACCATCGCGTTCATCGTGCAGTTGACGGCGCCGGTGATCGAAGTCTTCGGCCAGGCTTTTTCGTGGAAAGACATGATCCTGATCGCCGGTGGCCTGTTCCTGGTGTGGAAGGCGACCACCGAAATCCATCACAGCATGGACCCTGAGCCGGAAGAGAAGGTGAGCGCCGGCAATGGCGTGTCCATCGGCTTTGCCGCGGCGATTGGCCAGATCCTGATGCTCGACCTGGTGTTCTCCATCGACAGCATCATCACCGCCGTGGGCATGACCGAGCACTTGCCGATCATGATCATTGCCGTGGTGGTCTCGGTGATCGTGATGCTGGTGGCGGCAGAACCCCTGGCCAAGTTCATCAACGACAACCCGACGGTGGTGATGCTGGCCCTGGGCTTCTTGATCATGATCGGCATGACCTTGATCGCCGAAGGCTTTGGCGCCCATGTGCCAAAAGGCTATGTGTACGCCGCCATGGCGTTCTCGGCGGTGATCGAACTGCTGAACATGGCGCGACGTAATCGCCACAAGCGTTTACTGGCCGCCAAACAGTAAGGGTTGATAAGCAAAGGCCGGCTGCGCTCCAAGAGCTCAGCCGGCCTTTTGCTGTCTGGTAGACTCCACCCACTTGATAGCTTGAGGTCCACCATGAACGAGCCGATTCGCCTCACCCAATACAGTCACGGCGCGGGTTGCGGCTGCAAGATTTCACCCCAGGTGCTGGAAGTGATTCTCGCCGGCAGTGGCGCGCAAAACCTCGACCCCAAACTGTGGGTGGGCAATACCTCGCGCGATGATGCCGCCGTCTACGCCATTGACGACGAGCGCGGCGTGGTCTCCACCACTGACTTTTTCATGCCGATTGTCGATGACCCTTTCGACTTCGGCCGTATTGCCGCCACCAATGCCATCAGCGACATCTACGCCATGGGTGGCGATCCACTGATGGCCATTGCCATTCTCGGCTGGCCGGTGAACGTGCTGGCGCCGGAGATTGCCCGGGAAGTCATCCGTGGCGGCCGCTCGGTGTGTGACGCGGCGGGTATTCCTTTGGCCGGTGGTCACTCCATTGATGCCCCGGAGCCGATTTTTGGCCTGGCCGTGACCGGCATCGTGCAAAAGCGCCATATGAAACGCAACGACACCGCCACTGCCGGGTGCAAGCTGTACCTGACCAAACCGCTGGGCATCGGCGTTCTGACTACCGCTGAAAAAAAGGGCAAATTGCGCGAGGCCGATGTGGGCCTGGCCCGCGACTGGATGTGCACCCTGAACAAACCGGGCAGCCGTTTTGGCAAGTTGGCGGGTGTGGCGGCCATGACTGATGTCACGGGGTTCGGTTTGCTTGGCCACTTGGTGGAAATGGCCGACGGCAGTGGCCTGACGGCGCGCATTGAATACGCCAAAGTGCCGCTTTTGCCGGATGTCGAGTACTACCTGGACCAAGGTTGCATGCCCGGTGGTACGTTGCGCAACTTCGACAGTTATTCGAGCAAACTCGGACGCCTTCAAGAGCTGCACAAGCGCGTGTTGTGCGATCCGCAGACCAGCGGTGGCCTGCTGATCGCCGTGACCCCTGAAGGCGAAAGCGAATTTCATGCGGTGGCTGCCGAATTGGCCCTGTCCCTGGAGCCCATCGGCGAATGGGTTGAGCGACAGACCCACGCGGTAGAGGTGTTTTGATGGCGACTGACATCACCGACTACCGCGACATCTTTCTCAACGACCGGCCGATGATGGATACCCGTGCGCCGATCGAGTTCACCAAGGGCGCGTTCCCCGGGGTGATCAACTTGCCGCTGATGACCGATGACGAACGCCAACGGGTCGGCACTTGTTACAAGCAACAAGGCCAGCAGGCTGCCATCGTGTTGGGGCATGAGCTGGTGTCCGGCGCGATCAAGGCTGAGCGTATCGAGCAGTGGGCACAGTTCGCCAAGGCCAACCCCAATGGTTACTTGTACTGTTTTCGCGGCGGGCTGCGTTCGCAGATCGTGCAGCAATGGCTCAAGACCGAAGCCGGTATCGACTACCCGCGCGTCGGTGGTGGCTACAAGGCCATGCGCACCTTTCTGTTGGATACCGTGGAGCAGGCGACGACCGAGTGTGACTTCGTGTTATTGGGCGGCATGACGGGCACCGGCAAAACCGAGGTGCTCGGCCAGTTGCGCAATGCCCTGGACCTGGAGGGGCATGCCAATCACCGTGGCTCCAGCTTCGGTAAACGCGCTACAGCGCAGCCGTCCAACATCGATTTCGAAAACCGCCTGGCGGTGGACCTGCTGAAAAAACGCGCGGGGGGGATCGAGCAGTTTGTGGTCGAGGACGAGAGCCGCATGATCGGCAGTTGTGCGTTGCCATTGCCGTTGCACAAAGGCATGCAGGCGTTCCCGATGGTCTGGCTCGAAGACAGCGTGGAGGGCCGGGTTGAGCGAATCCTGCGTGATTACGTGGTCGAGCTTTGCGCAGAATTCATCGCTGTCTATGGCGAAAGCGGCCAGGCCTTGTTTGCCGAGCGCTTGACCCAGAGCCTGGCCAATATCCACAAGCGCTTGGGCGGTGAACGTTTCCAGCGACTGCAGGCGATTCTGCAGGACGCGTTGGCGGAACAGGCTCGCAGTGGTGCGGTGGACCTGCACCGGGTTTGGATCGAAGGGTTGCTGCGTGAATATTACGACCCGATGTATGCCTTTCAAAAGGAAAGCAAAGGCGCACGCATCGAGTTTGCGGGAGAGCAGGGCGCTGTCGTGGAGTACCTGCGCGAAAGGATGGGGTGACCTTTCGGGCCTCATCGCGGGCAAGCCCGCTCCCACACTTTGATGGGTAAACAC
>NZ_JBOICG010000728.1:0-40758 GCF_050739995.1 Pseudomonas sp.
GCTCTACGCCAGCCGTAGCTACCTGGACCGCACACCGCCGATTGAAAAACGCGAGGACCTGGCGGTGCACGCCTGGATCGATTACGTCGACGATTTACTGTTCAGCCAGGAACTGAAATTCCTCAGCAGTTTCTGCCGCAACCCCAAAGTGGTGTTCCACAGCACCAGCGTGATCGCCCAGCACCAGGCGGCGCGCTCGGGGTTGGGGATCGCGGTATTGCCGTGCTTCATGGCAACGGGGGACCCGGATTTGGTGGCGTTGTTGCCAGGGGAGAGTATCCAGCGCAGTTACTGGATCAGCTCAAGAAGGGAGTTGCACAAATCTGTGCGGTTGCGGGTGTTGTGGGATTACGTGATGGAGTTGTGTGCACGTGAGCAACGTTTGCTGCTCGGCGAATCCCACTGAAGAAACCGGCTGAAAAATGTGGGAGGGGGCTTGCTCCCGATAGCGGCCGGTCAGTCAATGCATCTGTGACTGAGCCACCGCCATCGGGGGCAAGCCCCCTCCCACAATTGGAGTGCGTTGTGTCAGATGAGGTTTAGAGCTTCACCACCTGATGCACCTGCTCGGCACACGCCCGCACATCCTTAATCATTTTGCCGAACGCTTCACTGGCAATCTCATCGTGGGTCAGCCAGCGCTTTTTCTGGCTGAGGCGGTAGTGATAACGCAGCTCGCCATCTTTGAGCGTACCGTCCAGGTCCATGTCGTACCAGGGCGAGCGCACTTGGCAGCCGGGAATCGCTTTCTCCATCTGCCCGCCGGTGAGGGTGATGGTGTAGTCGTTGGTTTCGGGGTTGCCCAGGTACAGCTCGGCTTGTTGCCCCTGGCGGCGGTAGTTGATGAAACCGTCCCAGCGCTCTTTCAAGGATTGGTCGGTGTAGATGTAATCGTTCGCCAGTTTTTCCAGGGCGCGCTGGTCGTGCAGGGTGGCGTTGACGGTGTAGCCGTCGTGCACGACGAAGGCTGTGGGCTCGCGGGTGATGTGGCAGTCGCTGATCTCGTTGCCGAAGTTGGCGCAGATGTTCTGGTCGGTGGCAGTGGCGCCTTGTTGGCGGTCGGCAACGCTCAGTTGCATCAGCGGCAAGCGGCTGAAGGTGATGGTGGCTTGGGTCGCGCCGTTGCCCTGTTTGTCGAACTGTACTTTTTTGTCCAGGCGCAGGGTGGTTTCAGGGCGTTCCAATGGGATGTGTTCTTCGCGGACTTGGCCCTGAGCATCGTTGACCAGCACCCAGCGGTCCTGGATGTCCGGCATGACTTGGCCTGGGGCGAACACCGGGTTGGTCGGGTCGAGCCACCACACCTGGCCGTCCACTTCGGCGCGTACGATGGCGTGGTTCGGGGCGAGGGTGCCGGGGATGAGTAACGATTCGACCACCTCGCCACGGCTGACCCAGGCGGTTTCGGCCTTGATACCGCTGGCCTTGAGCATGGCGGTCAGCAGGATCGCCAGGTCTTTGCAGTCGCCATAGCCATGCTCCTCGATTTCTGCGAGGTTGAACGGCACGTAGCCGCGCTCGGTGGCGCGCCAGTCGCCCAGGTAGCGGTAGTGGTCGTTGATGTGCTGCATCAGTGCGGCGACCTGCTCAGCCGGTGCCAAGCTGCGTGCAGCGGTGACGGCGGCAGCACTTTGCGCGGGCAGGTTGGCGCCGAGGATCTGGTTGTAGCGTTGGGCGAAGTCGCCGAAATAGGCCTGGCGATCCAGGGCACTGCCCACTTCCAGGCGCGGGATGCGCAACAGTGCAGCACTGGAGGCTTCGTTGATGTAGTTGAGGTAGGCCGGCGCTTTCTGCACCACGTCCAGGGTCTTGCCGTTGGCCGAGGGCGTTACTTTAAAACCGTCGAACAGTTCGCTGCGCCATTGGATAGGCCGCTCGGCGGTAAAGCGCGCCTTGAAGCGGTCGCGCCGTGCGGCGCTGGGGCCGAACTTGAGAGCGTAGTGAAACTGAGTCATCAGCGGTTTCGCTGGATTATGTTCGCGCACGGTCAGGCGGATCTGCGTGCCGACACGCAGGTTGGGGAAGGCCAGCGATGTCTGCTTGTCGCGGCTGAAGCCCTGGTCCGGGTTGGGTGCGGTGCGTGTGTCGATCTGCGCGGCGCCCAGGGCGACTGGCTTGGCGCCGGGCTGGGTGGACGCTGCGCTGATCACTTCAAAGGTGTCGCCTTCGGAGTAGTCGAAGTCGATGCGCGACAGCATCTCGCGACCGTTGGGCTTGAGGATGGTGTAGTGGTACGTGGTGGTGCAGTCGGTGCTGGCGTCACGGTTGAAGTGGCAGTGCAGCTCGGTGTCGCTGGCCAGCGGGGCTTCGGCCATAGGTTGCAGTGCAGCGTAAGTGGACTGGGCAGCGAACCCCAGACTGAGGGCAAGCAAGGGGCGGTGAAACGAAAAACGGTGCAAACGGTACATTGGCGCCTCGGGTGACACAGTGGAACAACTACCCGACGGGTAGTGAGAAGGCGACAGATGATAATGGATCGCAACAACAAAAGCCAGGATTGTTCGACAATCTTTCAGGCTGTAATGCCCGAGATAGAGCCTTTTCTTTGATTTGTGTCAGGGTTTTCGCAGTTCGAAATCGGCGCTGGCGAGCTTCTCGCCATTGATCAGTACATGTACCGTGTGTCGGCCGGGGTAGTGCTTGCGTGTGGTCAGCTCGCGGATATGTTGCTCGCGGCGAATACTGTGATGTTCCCCCGCGCCGAGGGTAAATGCCTTGAGCTTGAAGACCTTGGCGGCGCTGTGGCCGGCACTTTTTATGTAGTCGATGGCGTAGTCCACCACCAGTTTTTGCGCAGTGGCGGCGGTGGATTCCAGGCTGAAGGACAGGCTGATGCGTTCGCCCAGGTTGATCACCGCTGGGGTGACTTTCAGCTGATGAATCTTCACTTCGGCCTTGGCGCCCGCGCCCATGATTGTCAGTGCGCGGGTGTTGCCTTGCTTGATCAGGCTGCGCAGCGCATGGCGGGCGATCCAAGCCGTGTGCGGGTTCTCCAGCGACCAACCTTCGATCAGGCTGAGCACCCAATCCGGATGGTCCTTGGTGATGTCGTTGAGGTGGTTGGCCACCGACTTGCGTACATACAGGCTGGGATCGGCCTTGAGGTTGTCGAGGATCGAGGCGCACAGTTCGGGGTTGGCTTGCACGTGCGCCAGGCGAAACGACCACGGCAGGCGCGGGCGCGAGCCTTCGCTGGCCAGGCGCCGTATATGCTCGTTGTCGTCCAGCGACCAGGCTTGCATCACTGCCAAGGTGCGTTCGAAGTCATCCAGCAGGAAATGGCGGATGGCAAATTCGGCGGAGCCAAAGGTCGTGAAATATTTGAGCGCCGCCATCGAACGCTTGAAGTCGTCGCGCCCGTAACTGGCCACGTAGTGTGGCAGGAACAGGCTGACGAACCCGCTGTTCAGGCGCGGGGCCAGGGCATAAAGCAGCTTGAGGGTGTGCGGGTAATCCAGCGGGATGACCGCCTGCAGGCTCTCGCTGACCCGTGCCATACGCTGCATCACCGACAACTCGGCCAGCCCGGCCGTGGCGTGCTTGAGGAAGTCCTTGGCGTTGAACTCCGGGTACACCGCCGTCATCTCGGTGGCGATGTGTTGCAGGCGTTCGACGTTGAAGATTTCCTTGAGGGCCGGTGCGCTTTGGTCGGTCATCGGTGAGTCCATGCAGGTGAGCGGGTCAGAGAAACCAGCGATATTCCCGTGCAGCAATCTCTTGCTGGAAGGCCAAGTGATCCTGGCGTTTGTTCTCGCAATACACGTCGATAAATTCGCCGCCCAGTTTATCGCGCAATACCGGTTGATGCTGCATGGCGCGTACGGCATCGAGCATTTCCAGGGGGAAATCCGTGCCGCTGGTGCGGTCGTCATTCAGCGGCGCGATGGGATCGCGCTTGGCTTCAAGGCCATGTTCCAGGCCAGCGAGAATCGCTGCCAGCACCAGATACGGATTGGCATCGGCACTGGCCAGGCGGTGTTCGATCCGCAAGTTGCGGGGGTCGGATTCGGGAATGCGCACGCACGCGTCGCGGTCCTCAAAGCCCCAACTGGCACGGGTCGCCGCATTGACCGTACCACCCAGGCGGCGGAAGGCGTTGTGGTTGGGCGAGAAGATCGGCATGCAATGCGGCAGCAGTTCCAGGCAACCGGCCACTGCATGACGCAGCGGCTGTTGCTGGTGCGCCGCCAGCAAGTTGTTGCCCGCCGCATCGTAGAGGCTCACGTGCACATGCATGCCACTGCCGGGGTATTGCAGGTACGGCTTGGCCATGAAGCTGGCGCGGTAACCGTGCTTGAGTGCCACGCCACGGGTACTGCGGCAGAACAGGGCGGCCCAGTCGGCGGCGCGCAGGCCGTCGTCCAGGTGGCCGAAATTGATCTCGAACTGGCCGGGGCCGATCTCGGCGGTGATCACCGTGATGTCGATACCTTGGTCCTTGGCGGTTTGTGCCATGTCGTCGAGCACTTCGCTGAAGCGCGACAGGCGCTCGATATGCAAGTTAGGCTGGTCATCGGCGTCGTCGCTCAACGGGTCGCGGGCGAATTGCGGCAGGCCGTTGTCGAGCTTTTTATCGAACAGGTAGAACTCCAGTTCAAACGCCACCACCGGGTGTATGCCCTTGTGTTGCAGGCGTTCCAGCACCTTGTCCAGCACTTCACGGGGTTCGAATTCGATGGGCGCTTCGGTGCCGTCCGAGGTGATCAGCATCTGGCCCAGCGGCTGGTTTTCCCAGGTGACGGGTTTGAGCGTGCCCGGCACCAGGCGGCGGTTGGCGTCCGGGTCGCCGTCGTTGAAGCAGTAATCGCCGATCTTGAACAACCCACCCTGAACCCCCAGCAGCACGGCGTTTTGCGGCAGCTTCAAGGGGCTGCCGGCAGCGACTTTTTCGAGCATCTCGACCGGGTAGCGCTTGCCGTAGAAATGCCCGGGGATGTCCAGGGCGATCAGGTCGACATAACGCACGTCGGGGTGGTTCTGGCGAAAGGTCCGTACTTCGGCCAGCAACGTCGAGGAATGGCTTTTCACGGGTGCAGCTCCTAGTTGTAAACCCACAATACGCGGGCGGGCAGGTCGGTCAGATTGGCGTAGCGACAGTGGGCGAAACTGGCCAGGTGGAAGCTGTCACCCGGGCCGAGGGTGACCGCGTCGGCCTCACCTTCCACCCACAGCGTCAACTCGCCTTCCAGCACAAAACCGGCCTGCTCGGCGCGGTCGCTCATGGTTTGTTCACCGCTATTGGCGCCGGGCGCCAGCAGGCTGTCGAGCATCGAGAAGGCGCCGTTCATGCTCGGAGAGACGAGGATGTCGGTGATGCCATTGGCGTAATACACCGTACGCCGTTCGTTGGGGCGGGTGATCCAGTCCACGGCCTTGGGTTTGGGCTGGCTGTAGAAGTAGGTGGTGGGCACGTCGAGGGCGTGGCTGATGGCGGTGAGGTCGGCCACGGTCGGGCGCGACAGACCGCGCTCGACCTGGGACAGGAAGCCCACCGAACGCTCGATTTTCTGCGCGAGTTGGGCGAGGGTGAGCTTCTTGTGCTTGCGCAGGTCATGGATCAGCGCGGCGAGGGTGGCGAGTTCTTCTTGGGGGGTCATGAAATTTATTTCGATAAATTTCATGAAAAAATACAGGATTTATTTCATGCAAGCAATCAGCACCTTCGCCGCAGCATCGGCCTTAAGGTCGGAAGATAAACGGTTTCACGCCCCAGGTGCCTGTCAGCTCTACGCCGCCGACCAACAGCAACAGGTTCCCGGCGTCGCGCGCCTGAATCAGCGCGTCGCGCAGGACGGGTCGTTGTGCCTCCAGGTTGGCCGGTGTGGGCGTTTGAGGGTTGTACTGCCTGGCGGACAGCTTCGGGGAGTGGGTCTTGCGCAACGTCAGCCAATACCAGGTCGGCCGGTCTGCGCGCCGGAAGATCAACTCGGTGCTGTACCGCGAGTCGAAGACTTCGTAGTGACTGTCTGTGAGCAGTTCGCGCATCAGCGTTTTGATGTTGATTTGGGTGGGCTGCTCCAACAGGTTTGAAACCAGGGCGGGACGTAACCCAGTCGTGTCGAAGCGTATGAGGTTGA
This sequence comes from Pseudomonas sp., assembly GCF_050739995.1. Lineage (GTDB taxonomy): Bacteria > Pseudomonadota > Gammaproteobacteria > Pseudomonadales > Pseudomonadaceae > Aquipseudomonas. The sequence goes on from NZ_JBOICG010000728.1 coordinate 6,078, forward strand.
ACTCGTTTGAAACTCCCAATGACCACTCGAATGGCCCTGGCCCTCTCGGCAATGTAGGAAGCAAGGCCAGCGGGTCGTTCGCGATCAAGGAGTGGCGCTGGGTCAGTGTGCCGGCAGCGCCCCGGGTCCATTCTGTCCAGTCCTGCAGGGTGTTGAGCACATGCGTAAAGCCTTTTGCGGTCAACCCAGGAGGGTTGGCTGTGTTGAACAGGCTTGCGCCCAGTTGGGTGCGGGCGCGTGGGTCGAAGCGGGGGAACATGCTGTTCATGTGCGTGGCAATTGATGAGGGAAGCGGCGGTTGCGGGTGGATGAGCCAGGTATCCAAGTGAGCGTTGTATTCCACGAGCCTGGGCTGTTCAAACGGCGCGTTCGCGACCACGTGTTCGAATTGCGCGAATGTCGAATGAGGCTGGTCCGCCGACACGATGGCGGTCCTCGCGCCCTGCGTGGCGAATACGCTATCGCCTGGCAGGATCGCGTAGTAACGCCCGTTGATCTTGATGTAGTCCTGCAGCGCCTGGCTCGGCGTTGCCTGGCTTCGGCGCCACACGCCCGGGCGCCCCGGCACAGGGTTCATCGTCTGTGGCGCAAAGGGTTGCCCCCAATCCACAAAGCGTTCTGCGTCGCTGCGGGGTGGGCGCTGAGGCGGCAGGGCTGGCCTGCTTGGCCCAGGGGCGGGGCCGATGGCGGTGACGGTTTGGGTGCCCGGCAGGTCGGCACCCTGCAACCGAGCCCAGAAGCGGTTCTGGGTGGTTTGCAGGTACGCAAAGCTTACATCGAGTTGGTCTGGCGCCCGGCTCAGGCGGAACACCAGGGACATCTGGTGTTCAAGGTGATTGAACGCGGGGAAATTGAAGGATTCAAACACCCGTCGAGCCTGTTGCAGGTCCAGATGCGGGAAAAGATCCATCAACGCCGTTTCCGGCCCGGGTACGCACCGGGTGTGCGCCTTGGGTCCTTGAGCCGCCAGACCTGGGCATCGTGATCCCTGCGGATCGAATACCAGCGGCCGTTCTCCTGCAGGAAATGCCGAGGCGCCTCGAAGGCACCGGGCGTCGCCGTATCTTGTACGTAGATCTGCTGGTCTTCCCACCCTGCCAACGGTTTGACGCCCGTGGGCTTGCTGCGCAACGCCAGCTTCGGGTTGAGCCTGGGGCCGGCTGCAACCGCTTTGCTCGCCGAACGCGCGCCGCCGATTGCACCGTCGATCACTGCGCCCACCATCTCACCCAAGGCCCGCACTATGTACTGGGCGGCGGCGGTGCTGTCGCCGAGCTGGGCAGCTTCCACGGCATTGATGATGGATAGGATGCTTCTGGACAGGCCAATCGGCAGCATGACCTTGACCGGCAGGAACAGTGTGGCGAAGTCCAGTGCCGCGGTGACGAGGGTGGCGGCGCTTTCGAGGTTGGCTTCCTGGGTGCTGGTCGATTGCGCATTGGCATCGTTGATCACAGCGGACGCTTCGGCCTGGTAAGCCTCTTCCAGGAAGTGATCGGCGATGCGGCTCAAGGCGATGACCACTTCGTTCGCCCCACCTTTGAGCATGTTCTGGATGCGCGGGCGGGCACTGAGTTGCACACGGGCGGTCAGGTAGTCGCGCCAGGCGCTGTGGTTGATGAAGTCGCGGTGCATGGCCGAGGCATCGGCGTATTCGTGGAACAGGCGACCGTTGGCGCCGCCGGGGGTATACACCACCAGCGAGGCGACACTGTGGGACGCGGTTGAAAACACCAGCACCCCGCGCACGCGTTCACCGCGCAGTTTCAGGCTGCTGACGATGATGCGGTGCTCTTCGACGGTGGGGCGTTTATCGTCATCCGTGGGGCCGGCGAGGGCACTCATCACCCAGGTGTACCCGCGGTTGAGCCGGTCCGGCAGGAAGTCGCCGGCGATTTTGGCCTCGATGGCGTCCACCCGCAGTTGCAAGGCCATGAGTTGGGCGTAGCGATCCTGATCGGCGTACGCCTCGCTGGAGCTGACCAGGCGCTTCTTCAGGAATTGCTCGTAGCTGCCACCGATATTGACGTTGCGCACCAGCTCCTTGACTTGCGCCACCGTCAGCGCGGTATAGGGCGTCTGGTCTTTATCGGTCAGCCAGGCGAAGTTCGTGAAGTTGAGATCCAGCCACTCGATGTTTTCCAACGCCAATGCGGTCAGGGTCAGCGTACGTGTGGTGTAGACCGGCGTACCCGGTGCCGGCGGTTGCGGCTTGCCGCCCACCACATAGCTGCCTGTGGAGCGGGCGGCGTAGGTTTTGGTGTGGACGATGATGGTATCGGGGTCGGTCACCAGGCCATATTCGTCCTCCAGGCGCCTGCGCAATTGCTCATTGCTGTAGGACAGCACGGCGGCAGGGTCGCTGAATTGGGACAGGGAGGGCAGCCCCTCGGGCACGGACAGTCGCTGCAAGGCATCGGCGTAAGCCTGTGTGGCGCTCGACCAGCGTTGCTGATCGTCGGGGCTTGCTTGCTTGAGAAACTGCTGGAGCTGGCGCCGCAGTTTCTTCTGATGGCGGGCGACCAGGACGCCACTGGCATCAAAGGCACGGGTCAGATCGGTGACCCGGTCGAGGCTGGCCGGCAATTGACGTGGGTCCTGGCCTTGGGGCTGACGCTGGTAGTGCGCAATCATCCAGGTGAAGTCTGCCTGGGACCGGTCATGCAACGCGTCCAGGCTATTGCTGAACACCGACTCCAGCCTCTCGAGGTAGCGAAACTGGTCGCTTGAGGGCTGTTGCTGGTGAAACGCCAGGCCACTGGCACGATCGTTGTGGCTCATCAGGGCCAGGATGTCGCCGAACTCGACGGCGCTGTTGAGTCGGCGATGCAATTCACGGTCAAGGCCGGCCAACGAGTCGAAGGCTTCGAAGCCGCTGGTCGGGAGGTACAACACCACGTTGCCGACGTTGGCCTGGGGGGCGATGTCACGCACCAGCAGCGGTTTTTCCTCACCCTCGAAGCGCACCTGGGCGTCGTCCGGGGCCCGGGCAGTGAGCACGAATGCCCCGTACAGCGGGATATCCCGCGACAGTTTGTCCTTGAGCGCCACGCCCAAGGCGCAGGGTCGGTAGCCGTTCAAGGCGCGTCGGGAGGCCGCATCCGGGTAGCGCATGACACGCAGGAGCAGCAGCTCGCTTGACACATCGAGCAAGCCGTCGATCTTCAGCAGTTCGGTTTCGGCCCTCATCACGTCCAAGCGCTTCTCGGCCAGCCACTGTTTGCAGGTGCGGGTATCGTTGGTGTCGATGGGCGCTGCCCAGAACTGTTCGACATGGGTGTTGAAGCGCGTCGACAGGGAGCTTGCCAGCGAATCGAGAAAACGGTCGAACGCCTGTGGGGTGAGTGCCAGTGCCGATCCGTCGTCTCGACCGTCGCAGGTACGGTGGAAGCGGGTAGCGCGCGTAGCGTAGTGGGCGGCGCGTTGCGTGACGATCCTTTCCACAGCGGCCTCCATGAGGGTCGGCAGCAACGGGTTCAACGCCTGAGCCGACGCTGTATCGGGCGCGTCTGCCGGGGCGATCTTGAGGTAGGTCCTGGTCAGGTCGAGGGGCGTGGGCAGCGTGTTGAACGCCTGGTTGAACGCATCCTGCACACAGCTGAAAAACGTTGGTTGCCCCTGCAACAGCTGCCTGATTTCGCTGTTCAGGGTCTGGATCCGCTGGACCAGGCGGCGTTGCCGACGGCTGTCGCGCGCATTCAATGTGATGCTCATCGGGGTCGATAGAGCGTTGCCGTATCGCATGTCAATTACCTGCAAAATAAGGTGAATGAGCATGGTGCTGCTGGCGCGGGCTGCGTGTGTGCTATCCCGTTAATACGTCGAAGGGGCGCGCGTGGGGAGTTCGTCATCGCGGCTGAATGTTTGCGTGCCGCAGCGGTCCGAACCTGGGTACGCATCATTCATTGAGGAACACCCATGACGTCAAAATCCCTGTTCGCCTCCCTGCTGGTCGCCGCGAGCCTGTCCACCGCCAGCTTTATCGTGCAAGCCGGTGACACCCCCCAGGAGACAGTGAAGCCGTCCAACATCAACACCCGTGATCTGAAGGAGGGTGACCGCGCTCCGGATATCTTGATGCGCAAGGAGTCGGCCGTCAGCGACTGGAAAAAACGCGGTCTCAAACAGCCTGAAGAAGACAGCCAATGGGCGCGGGTGGGCGACCGCTTCGTGCTGCTCAAGACCACCAACGGCACTATTCTCGAGATCACCCCCGTCAAGAAATGACATTGCATTTGTGCCCTGTTCCTGAGTTAAGGTAACCGGCTATAAAGGCCGCGTTACCTTCAAGGAAAGAAAGCAGGATGCTTACCACAATAAGAAACTACCCCCGCACCGTTAACCTGTTGTTGTCCGCCACGTTGTTGCTCACGTTGGCCAAGGCCATCACCTTTCCATACCTGGTGATTTACCTCACCCATCACTTTGCCCTAGACATTACCCAGGTCGGCCTGGTGATCGGCAGTTCGTTGATCGTAGGCTCGTTGCTCAGCGTATATGGCGGTTTTCTGGTTGATCGCATCAACAGCTATCGGCTGTTGCTGGCCTGCAGCGTGCTGTTTGTACTGGGCTTTATAGGCACGATGCTCGCGGGGAATATCTGGACCTTCTACACCTGCCTGATCCTGATCAACCTGGCTTACGCCGTCATCGACATTGCGGTGAAGGCAGGCTTTGCCAGCCTTTTGCTGGAAGACGCGCGCAGCGAAGTGTTTTCCATCAAGTACACCCTGACCAATATCGGTTATGCGGTGGGGCCTGCTTTCGGGGCCATGGTCGCCAAAGTGGATATCGGCCTGCCGTTCGTCCTGTCGGCGCTGTTGGGGGCGGGTTTTTTCCTGCTGTATTGGCGCTGGGGTGATCGCACGTTGACCACCGTCGATGCCACGCAAAAGCCGGTGTCGTTCATGGCAGTGGGCCGCGTGTTGCTGCGGGACCATCGCCTGGTTTGCTTCACCCTCGGCGGCGTGCTCAGCGCCGTGGTGTTCGGCCAGTTCACCGCGTGGCTGTCGCAGTACCTGGTGACGACCACTACGGCGGAATACACCTACACCGTGGTCAGTGCTGTGCTCACCACCAACGCCGTGGGTGTCATTGCCTTGCAGTATGTGATTGGCCGGCGCATTTCCCACCGGTATCTGAGCCAGTGGCTGGTCGCTGGGCTGGGCATGTTCATGTTGGGCTTGATCGGTTTTGCGCTGTCCACCAGCGTGCTGTGGTGGGTGCTGGCGATGGCGGTGTTCACCGTGGGGGAAATCATCGTGTTTCCGGCCGAGTACATGTTTATCGACCGGATCGCTCCGGACCACCTGCGGGGTATGTATTACGGAGCGCAGAACCTGTCCAACCTGGGCGCGGCGCTGGGGCCGGTGTTGTGCGGGCTGGTGCTGGCCAGCCTGCCGGCCCACACCATGTTCTACATGCTGGGGGCGTTTATCGTCGGGGGAGGGGTGTTCTATTTCATTGGGGCGTCGTTGAAGGCAAATCATCCAGCGTGAGTTTGCCCACGTTGTTGCTTTCCAGTTCGTAGCGCAGCTCTTCCACCATTTTTGCCACTTCTTGCGGGGTCTGCAGCCGGTTGGTGCTGATCCCGGTGACCACCAGGTCGACCCGGCCGGTGTCGGCGTCGAAGACCTTGAGGGTCAGGGATGCATCCCGGCACAGGGTGAATTCGCAGGTCAGCGGCGACAAGCCTTCTTCGATGCAGTTGCGCAGTTGAGAGACGGTAAACATGCTGGTTCCTTCAGGACATAAACGATGCCTTGAAGGTTATGGACTAGCCTGCGCCGCTATAAGGCGAATTCGCACTAGCTGAACTAGTGCATTTGCACTTTCAGGGCTTGTTTTTCAGGCGCAATTCACCGGCAAACAACCCGCGCTCACGGGCCCAGACAATCGCCGCACTGCGGCTATGCACCCCCAGTTTGGAGTACACCGTGGCGACATGGTTACGCACGGTGTTGGGTGCCAGTTTCAGGCGGGAGGCGATCTCCTTGTCGGCCAGCCCTTCGCAGATCAAGCCCAACACATCGCGCTCACGGGCAGTGAGGTCGGTGAAAGCTACGTTGGGCAGGTTGGGGCTGTTGACGCTCTTGGCGTTGGCCAGTTTTTCGATCAGGGTCTGGCTGAACCAGGACGCGTCCTGCATCACTTCCTCGATGGCCGCCACCAATTCCAGTTCCGAGCGTTTGCGTTCGGTGATGTTCATCAGTACCAACAGGTAGCAGGGCACATCCTGGATGACCACGGTGTCGGCGGAGACCACGCAGTCGATCACTTCATTACCTTTTTTGCGCACCTTCAGGTCATGACCTTCCAGGTTGCCGGCTTTTTCCAGGCTGGCGAACATCTGCGTACCGGCTTGGGGGCTGTCGATAAAGTCGATGTCTTCGATGGACTTGCCGATCAGCTCTTCGCTGATGTACCCGGTGATGCTCATAAAGGCTTCGTTGATATCCACCACCTGGCGGTTGTCGGCGCTGCACACCAGGGTCGGCACGGGTGTCAGTCGGAACGACTTGGCGAAGCGTTCTTCACTCTGGCGCAAGGCAATTTCGGCCTTGCGCCGTGGCTCCAGGTCCATGAACGAGAAGAGCATGCAGTCTTCTTCGTTCATGTCCAACGGCTGACCGGCGACGATCACCAGTTTGCTGCCGCCGTTGGGCAGCCTCAGTTCGGCCTGCATCTGCGGGATGGTTGCGCCTTCCCCCAGGCGCTCAATGGCCAGGTCCTTGCGCTCGGCCTGTTCCAGTACGTCCAGTTCATACACGGATTTGCCGATCACTTGGTCGCGGTTGTAGCCGGTCATCTCCAAAAAGCCCTGGTTGACCTTGATGTAGCGCAGGTCGCTCAGGCGGCAAATCACGGCCGGTGCGGGGTTGGCATTGAACGTCTTTTCGAAGCGCTGCTCGGCGCTGGCCCATTCGGTAGCGTCGCTGAGGATCAGCACCAGCAATTCAGGGTTACCCGAGGCGTCGTTGAGCACCAGGCTGCGCAGGCGGTGCACCCAACTGCGCTCATCGTTGACGGTGGGCATGACTTCCACGATGACGTCGCTGAACTCTTCGCCGTCGGCCACACGGCTGAGGGGGTAGCTGTCGAGTTGCAGCGGATGGTTGTTGCGATAGCGCAAGGCGAAGCGCTTGGCATATTCCTGGTTGTTGGCCCCCAGGTCCTTGACCTCGCTGACCCCGTGCATGGTCAGCGCCGCTTCGTTGGCCCAAAGAATGGTCTGGTCGACTTCGGCCAGAATCACCCCATCGGACAGCCCGGAAATGATCTGCTGTAGCTGGCGGCGGTTGGTTTCTTTGGCAAGAACGTCCTGGGTCATAGGGTCTCCGGGGTGTGGGCGCATGGGAGTACGACACCCGGGCTTCAGGATAGTGCAGAGCGATTCCCTCGCGCGGGGTGCGAATGCACCAGATGGTCTGGTGCATTTGAGCGGGGACGCCGGGCAGCAAGCCCCTCCAGACTGAAACGGTCAATCACTGTGTCAAAGGATCGAACATGACCACTGTCTATGAAACCAACCGTTCACCGTTTCGCGTGTCCTGGAGCTCCGTCCTGGCCGGTAGTGCAATTGCCCTGGTGACTTACCTGGTGCTCAGCGTGTTGGGCACCGCCATTGGCGCGAGTGCCGTCAACCCGATGGAAGCGGGTAACCCGTTGCGTGGCTTCGGTACTGGCGCCGGTATCTGGCTGTTTGTCTCGACGCTGTTGGCTATCTCCGTCGGCGCGTTCGTGGCCGGGCGTACCGCGCCGGATCGCGGTGGCCTGCACGGCGTGCTGACCTGGACCCTGACTACTTTGCTCACCACTTGGCTGTTGGCGGCATTAGCCTCCAGCGTCGTCGGTACCGCGGGCAATGTGGTGGGCAAGGGGCTGTCCGCTGCCGGCAGTGGTATTGCCGCCGTGGCGCCGGGTATCAGCGACAGCGTCAAGCAGCAGTTGGACGAGCAGGGCATTCACCTGGATTGGAACAGCCTGCAGGGCCAACTCGACACCTTGCTCAAACAAAGCGGCAAGCCTGAACTGGACCCGGCCAACGTCGAGCAAAAAGCCGACCAGGCTGCAGCGGATGGCAAGCAATCGGCCACCGATGCGGCGACCAACCCAGCCCAGGCTGGCGATGCGCTGAAGCAATGGTTCGAACGGGTAAAAGCATCCGGTGAACCAACGCTGAATGCGGCGGATAAGGACGCCCTGATCAACATCGTGGCGGCTCGTACCGGCAAGAGCAAGGCCGAGGCCACCCAGATCGTCGACAACTACGCCCAGGCCTATCAGCAAGCGATGCAAAAGGTCGCTGAATTGAAACAACAGGCCGAACAAAAGGCTCGTGAAGCCGGTGAAGTGGCGGCCAAGCAATTGTCCCGCGCGGCCTGGAGCACCCTGGCGATGCTGTTGTTGGGCGCAGCCTTGAGCTTCTTTATCGGTCGCATGGCGCTGACAACCCGTCGCGTACCTTTGGCTTAAAGCGGTTGGCGGCAAGGACGCCGCGTCAATGAACGCGTAAAATGCCGGCTTTTTACGCGTATCACGCAAAGGTGCCCCTTGAGCGCAGGCAAAGCCGTCGGACTGTTATTACTCACCTCAATGCTGGCGGCGTGCGGCACTTCGCCGCCACGCACGCCCAATGACATCTGCGGCATCTTCCGCGAAAAGGACGACTGGTACGACGCCGCCAAAGTCACGCAAAAGCGCTGGGGCGTGCCGATCCAGGTGCCGTTCGCCATCATGTATCAGGAATCCGGCTTTCGGCAGAACGCCTTGACCCCGCGTAAATACCTGTTGTGGATCATCCCCTGGGGCCGCGTCTCCACAGCCGCCGGCTATGCCCAGGCCAAAGATGAAGTGTGGAACGACTACCGCAAAAGCACCGGCCGCAGTGGCGCCAGCCGCCAAGACTTCGACGACGCCATCGACTTCGTCGGCTGGTACATGGACAAGACCTATACCATCAACGGCGTATACAAATACGACGCCTACGGCCAATACCTGAACTACCACGAAGGCTGGGGTGGCTACCGTCAACGCACCTACGCCGCCAAAGCCTGGCTGCCGCCGGTAGCCAGCAAGGTGCAGGCGCGCTCGCAGATGTATGCGGCGCAATATGCCGGGTGCAAGGATGATTTGGGGCGGGGGTTCTGGAGTCGGTTCTGGCATTGGTTGTGAGGGCTGAATATTTTGACCAGTCCCACGTTGCAACAAAGTACAGCGTGGGAGAGATCCTCACATTTGGACTAACCAACCCACAAATGGCACCACCAAAAGCGTGCTTAATGCCATTGATATCACGTTGCCGATATACGGATGAAAGTAGGCGGGCATTCGACCAGCAATCGCGCAGGCCAATGGCGGTGCAATCAGTGCGCCCAGTAATGCACTTGAACCGATCACTGTCCAACTGCCGCCGTAGGTCAACACCGCAGCAGGCACCACCGATACCAACGGAACATAGGTTGGATACCAGCCCCGTTTGATCCACTGGTGCCGCCAGATCACTACACCCAGCGCCGACGTCAGTGCCTGCGCGCCGATCATGGGCAAGATCAGGCCTGATCCATAAGCCGGACTAAGCGGGTTAAGGGCGTATGCCAGTAGCACTCCAGCCAATAACCCAAGACTGGCCAGCTCATTTCCGAAAAAGGGGGCTTCGGAAAAGTCCGCCAACACCCGACGCAGACTCCATACCACACCGTAGGTAGGCGGCTTGGTGGCCATGGGGCCTCTGGGCGCGATGTAGTCCGACCGCACCAATGAAGGTATACGACGACAAAGTAGGAACGCTATAACGCTGCCTATCGCCATGCCCAACACATTGCCGATCACCACAGGTAATCCCAACGGCGTGCATACAAAGTTCACGATCAATAAACAAATTGGCGTAACCAGCAACGCCCCTAATACCGCACCATTGAGCGTGACTTTCCAACCGCCACCGAACATCAGCACCATTGCCGCCGGTAATGAGACAAATGCCGCAAATGTTGGTTGCCATGTCTCAGCGTTGACGCTCCATCCCCACAGCAAGTTGCTCAGCAGTAACCCCAGCAACGAGCTGGTGACCAGCCAAGGCCACAGCCCGGTGCCATAGGAGATGGAAAAACCTTGCCAGGCCTTCTCGCGCCTGCTCGCCCACCAAGCAAGGTAGGCGCCACTCAGCAAGCCGAGCGACGCAAGCTCGTGTTTGTAAAAGGCCACTTCACTGATGTCCCCGAGTATCCACCGCAGCCAGGCAATCGGGTGGGGCAGGCTTGCGGCCATCTCGCCATAGCTTGGCCAAGAGCCTTGATGACTGACGGCGACCCAGATCACCAGCAATACACTTATCGAACCTAGGAAAAGGACCGTAGTATCCGCCCTCGATCGGATGCATGTTGCCTTGCTAAATAACGTTCCCATGGGCAGCCCTCCGATCAGCGCGGCAGGGCTGGGTGCTGGGAGTACCCGAGCATTTGGCCATAGAGATCAGTGCGTCGGTCGCGTTGCAGGTCATTGAGGCTGTTCCAGATTGGCGCACTTCTGGCACTGGTGATATCGATGTCTGCGAACAGGATCTCCTGGCGATTGGCCGAAGCTACAGCACCAATTGGCCAGCCATTGGTTCCAGCAATCAACGAGCAACCTAGATAACGGGCATCGCGCTCTTCGCCAATGCGACTGGCAGCAGCGATAAATACATTGTTTACATGGGCTGCAGTCATCGTCAGGTATGAAGCCATGCACTTGCCAGCGTCATCGAATAGTGGTGGTGGCGTCCAAACCCAATTATTCAGACTGCAAATGATATCGGCGCCTTGCTGGCTGAGAATACGTGGTACTTCCGGAAACCATATGTCCCAGCAGATCAGCAGACCGATGCGGCCGATGGGTGTTTCAAATACCGGAAAACCCATATCTCCTGGGGAGAACCAGAGCTTTTCCAGGTTCCACAAATGAGCTTTGCGATATTTTCCGATAAACCCTTCAGGCCCTAACAGAACAGCTGTATTGAACAATCGCGTATCGTCTATTTCGCTTAAACCCGCAACCAAATACACCTGATGCCTGCAGGCAAAATCAACCCATGCTTGAACACTGACGCCGTCTGGAACCGTTTCGGCATGATCAAAGGCATCCTGGCGACTACTGAAGAAGTAACCACAATTAGAAAGCTCGGGTAGTACGATCAGGTTGGCGCCACCGTTCACGGCTTCGGTTGCCAATGCAAGACTTTGATGCAGATTGTTGGCTCGGTTGCCGACACCGACCTGAGGGTCAAACTGGATGACAGCTACGCGGGCAGGGCTTGTTGGTTCGCTCATGGGAAAGACCTCTTATTGTTATACAACCTGGAAATGGTTGGGTGTTTATAAGAGGTGTAGGTTTGTTTAAATGGAAGTCGGATAGTTCCTGTTGGGTTGTAGTCTTTTTCTCTTACTTGGTTTCGGTTTGATACTCTGGATAGTTTAGAAGGCTAAATCCTCCATTGAAAAGTGCTTGGGTTCTGTTGCAGATGTTGATCACTGTATCAATGGCGCCTCTGAAACAGGGTTCAGTCCAGCCAGCGTCAACGGAGAAAGATTCGCCGCAGAGGTAAAGTCCCGACGTATAAGAGAAGTCTCTATTGTATTTCATCAGGGTCACAGCGTCATAGTAGGTGCCCGCGCGATAAAGTTTCGCACAACCGAGTGAATTTTTGTCATTCATCCAGCGCTGGACGACCGCTTGTTCGTGGCCTATGTAGGGGGATATTTTTTGCTTTATATTGGTTGAGTTCAAGAGGATTCTGTCAAGCTCTTCTATGCATTTGCTCACGAGTTCCTCATCGCTGAATGCTGAGAGCTTTGTAGCGTCGTCTTCCCATGTGTAGCTAAGCAATATGCAGTCGTAGGTATGGTTTTTATTATAGCGGTAAGTGTAGATGTCGTGGATCCAACTGTCGGTTACTATTGCTTGAGGGACGGTTTTATTATGGGAGAGAAATGATTTTTTAAGCGGAGCATATACTTTGCAGCTGGTTTCCCAGTGAGCTGTTTTGTAAGCCGAAATTATTTCGAATGGGAGCATGTCCTGATTGAAGTTTTCGAGAAGAATTTGCGTCTCTATCAACCATGAAGGAAGCGTAATGACGACGGAGTCAGCGTCGATAAACTCCTTGGTTACCACTTCTTGAGGCGTGGCACTCCACTCATAGTAGACACGTATTTGGCCATTTTTAAGCTTTTTCAGTTTTGTCACTGAGCTGCTGGTAAGCAAGCCAGACTGATTTTTGATTAGATGCTCATACAAAGATTCGCGGGTATCATCTGATTTTATGAATAAGAGAGACTCTGCCAAAGCACCTAGTCCGACATAGTTGGGTTTGTTGAAGTTAAGCCCGTTAGAGTCAAGGGTTTCCGTTGCGTTCAAATAAGGTGAGGCTATTGGTGTCCCATCCGCATTTACACGTCCGTGTATCAATTGCAAATGGCTGCTGAATCCAAATATTGCAGTGCGTATGGGGTAAATTGAGCAAACCTCATAGAAAGCTCCCCAGCTGCCATCACCAATCCCGATAGAGTAAAAAACAGCTGACTCGTGTGCGGTCATACCCATTCCACCGAAATTGCCTGGGTCGCGGCGGTGCCATTTATCAATCGTTGGCATTTTCACCAAGTCGCGGAATGAAATACCTTCGTATTTCTTGACAATAGAGGCCCACATATATTCCCAGTATTCTGAACCGTAATGCTCTGAGACGTGCAGGGTCATACGCTCAGCAAATGCTTTCCATTTTGCGAAGACACGGCCTAAGATTTCACCAGGTGGCGATGTTTTTCCATCGGTGTTTTTCCAAATAAGCATGGTGGGCTCACCACTGCTCTCTATGTATCCCTCTCGCAGGTATATTCCAGTTGACCGAACAGCAGGGCTGCCTGGGTTGGGGAAGTCTGAATGAACCAATTCAAATTCGTTAGCATAATAGGCCATGAGTGAGCGCCCCTCTTTGGGGGGCTCATCTGACGCGTTGAAAAATGGCATTCGCATTGCACCCATTTCAAAAGGGGGGCGACCGGCGGTGCTGGTGTTATTACATCCAAGTGCGGTGAGGTGCCTGCCGCCAATGCGCTTGGATTTTTCAATTAGTGTGATGTTTGTGAAACCACATCTATGCAGTTCTCGCGCGGTTGTTAAACCTGTGATGCCTGCTCCAATGATGCAGATTTTATGATGGGCTTCTGTAGCTTGTGCGATACCATGTTTCTGTTCTACCAACGCGCGATAGTCGAAGCATAAATCTGGTGGATTGGGGAATCTAGCTCTCCATTTATCATTGGAAGAGCGTTTTTTTCGATGATGTTGTTGGGCTACGTCGGCAGGATAGTTGAAGTTGGAACCTATGGTCATTGTGATGCCTCCTGATCAGAGATGGTTGTCTGTTCATAGGTTGTATGTCGTCACTGGGGCGTGAGAATAAGCAAGGAGTGATTTTGAGTTAGGGAATGTCATGTTCTTTCGTAGGGAAAACGCAAAGTGATAAAGTGTTCCAGAACTTCCTTAGGGCTTCCTAGCTACATAGCCTGCTTGCAGGCCTTGCCGTTCCGCGTTTGCCAACCCCAGCCATTTCTGGGAAAACCCCTAACCTTTGCGTCTACAACGAGAACCCCATGAGCACTGACGAACTCCAGATCACCGACATCCGCCCCGGCACCGGCAAAGCCGTGGTCAAGGGGGCGCTGATTACCACTCAGTACACCGGCACCCTGGAAGATGGCACAGTGTTCGATTCGTCCTGGGAGCGTGGCAAGCCGTTCCAGTGTGTGATCGGCACCGGTCGGGTGATCAAGGGCTGGGATCAAGGATTGATGGGTATGCAGGTGGGCGGTGTGCGCACCTTGTTCGTGCCGGCGCACCTGGCGTATGGCGAGCGTTCGATGGGTGCGCATATCAAGCCCAACAGCAACCTGCGCTTTGAGATCGAGTTGCTGGAAGTGCTGACACGGGATGATTGAAGAGGATGGACATGGACGTTGATGATCAGGTGATACCGGAGTGTTCCATCGACGGCATCCGAGTGGTCGAGTTGCTCGGTCGCGATGAGGCTGAGTTGCAACGGCTGTTTGAGCGTGCACCGGATTATTTCGTCGCGGTGAATGGCGAACCGGCGACGCCGACTGAGGCGCGCGACGAGATGCAGGGGTATCTGCCCGCAGGTTGGAGTTGCAGCCGGATGTACTGGCTGGGTTACCGCGATGCTGACGATCAACTGGTCGCCGTGGTGAACATTGCAGCGGACTTGTTGGCGGCTGGGGTGTGGCATATCGGGTTGCTGTTGGTCGACAGGCGCTTGCATGGCACCGGCCTTGCTCAGCGGTTGCATGGCGATCTTGAAGCGTGGGCTGTGAGGCTCGGCGCCCAATGGCTGCGGTTGACGGTGGTCATCGGCAATACCAGGGCCGAGCGTTTCTGGCCCAAGCTGGGTTATGTGCAGGTGCGTACTCGTGAGGGCATCACGATGGGGCGGCGGGTGAACCGGGTGTCAATACAGATCAAGGCGTTGGCCGGCGGGCGGGTTGATGATTACCTGGCCATGGTGGCGAGGGATCGACCGGGCGAACCCTGAAAATCGCCTGCCTGAACTAACCCTGAAGAATCGTCTCATTCACCATGCAGATAATTTCCTACGGTTTACTCCTCCGCAAACGGGGCGTAAGCTTCGCGCGTTTTCATCAATAGCGGAGACCCTCAGTGGGTACTTGTTCGAGTGGCAGTTGTCGGCCGGTTTCTGTAACCGGCACATACTTGGCAAGGTAACGCGCATTCTTTCGATGCCGTTGTCTCGCCCTAGATAGCGAGAAGCGGCATCCCGGCAGCGGCCAGCCCTGGCACCTGCCCGAATCCCTCTCATCGACGCTGATCAGCACCTGGTTCAACCTGGGATGTTGCGTATGCGCCCGTCTTTTGCGGCGGGCGCAGCGTGCTGCTCGATCCTTGACATCATCCCGTTTCTACTCGTGTGGTATGGGTTGATGCCAACACGCCGTGCCCCGGTGGTAAAGGGTTTCCACATCCGTAAGTTTGGCGGGTAATGAGCAGGGAAGAATCCTTATGCAAGCAATCAACAACATCAACCTCAACTCCCTTGTGGATACCGTGGTCAGCCTCACCGCAGCGTTTATCCTGGGTGGCCTGATCGGTTTTGAGCGCCAGTACCGCCAGCGCACGGCGGGTTTGCGTACCAACGTGCTGGTAGCGGTGGGGGCGGCGATTTTTGTCGATATGGCCAACCGCCTCGGTGGCGCGGAAGGTGCGGTGCGCGTGGTGGCGTATGTGGTGTCGGGCATCGGCTTTCTGGGCGCTGGCGTGATCATGCGTGAAGAGGGCAATGTGCGCGGGCTCAACACCGCCGCGACGCTCTGGGCTTCGGCGGCGGTGGGGGCCTGTGCCGGCGCTGACCTGATCCTCGAAGCCCTGCTGGGCACGCTTTTTGTATTGGCCGCCAACACGCTGCTGCGGCCGATCGTCAATAACATCAACCGCCAGCCACTGGATGTAGTGTCAGCGGAGGTCACCAATATCCTCTATGTCATCGCGCGGCGTAGCCAGCAACAATCGGTGATGGTGTTGCTGGAAGCCGAGCTGGCACGGTGCAACTACCCGGCCAGTGACGTCGACGTGCGGCCGTTCGGCAGTGAAGAAGTGGAAATCGAGGCTACCCTGGCCGCAACCTCGGTCGATGGTGACGAACTGGATGCGCTGGTGGCGCGTATTTCCATGTCGACGCTGGTGGTGCAAGCCTTCTGGAGCCCGAGTACCACCGACTGACCTGCCTATGAAAAACCTGGTTGATCCGAAGATTGACTGGGTTTTGCGAGGATAAATCCTACACTTGATCAGGATTATCCCTTCAGTCTAAGCATCATTGCGTTGTTAAGGTTGCGCACTTACGGCTGGCGGGCCTTAGGGTCCGGCTTCACGTGCCCGTGGTGTTTTCAATTGAAGGGGTCCCGGCAGCGCCTGGTAATTGCCCTGAGTGTGCGCAGTGCCGCTCGTCGGAACTGTCATTTCTCACAGGTACCGAGGTCCCGTGTGACGTGGAAGAGTGCTGTGTTCACTTAGAGGGTTTTATGATCAAAGCATTAATTGTGGATGACCATCCGTTTATCCGGTCGACAGTCAAGCATCTGTTGAAGAAATCAAATTACGATGAGATCTACGAAGCGGGCAACGGCGCTGATGCCATGCAACTGGCGCGGGAGAAACGCCCCGACCTGATCATCCTGGATCTGGCGATGCCCAAGCTGGGTGGGTTGGAAGTGATCAGCCGGATCAAGGCGCTGGGCTTGCCGTGCAAGATCCTGGTGCTCACCTCGTACCTGGCGGTGTTTTTTTCCACCCGCTGCATGCGTGCCGGTGCCATGGGGTTTGTCGCCAAGACCGGTGAACTGGACGAGTTGCAAAAGGCAATCGAGGCAATCAAGGCCGGTTACAGCTGCTTCCCCAGCATTCCAACCAGCACGGTGAACCGCGATGATTTGCAGGTCACGGAGGCGGCAATGGTGGCTGCATTGTCGGACCGTGAGTTGACGGTGCTGCAGAAACTTGCCTTGGGCCTGGGCAACAAGGAAATCGCTGAAGACATGCTGCTGAGCCATAAGACCATCAGCACCTACAAGACTCGGCTCAAAGAGAAGCTGCGCATGTCATCGGTGGTGCATCTGTCCAAGTTCGCCCAGCGCAATCATCTGATCTGATATGAACATCACCGCGTTGATGAGGTTCGCCACGATCTTGTTGGTGAGCCTGTCGCCCATTTTCGCGGCCGCACTGGATGAGCCGCTCACGCTGCGGCTTTTGGGGCACTCGCATTTAGAGCATACCTACGCGGTGCTGCCTGAAACCGACTGGCGCTGGTTACGCGAACGACGAACGCTGGTGATGGGGATGTCTGCCCCTGATTACGCACCTTTTGACCAGACCAATAACAACGACGAACTCGAAGGGATCACCGCCGATTATGCCGCTCTGGTCGGGCAGATCCTGAACATCCCCATCGAGGTGCGGCGCTACGAGACCCGTGATGAGGTCATTGAAGCCCTCAAGCAAGGTGCCGTGGACTTCCTTGGCTCAGCCAATGGCTATGAAGCAGCCGACGCTAAACTGCTGCTGTCGCGTTCCTACGCCAATGATCAGCCCGCGTTGGTGACCCGCACCGGTGACAGTCAGGCACTGAGTAACGATCTGGCCGGTAAGCGCATAGCGATGCTCTACCACTATATGCAGCCGGCTGCGGTGAGGGCCTTCTACCCTCGTGCCCAGTTGGACCTGTACCCCTCGAGTTTCGAAGCCATCGGCGCCGTTGCATTTGGCCGTGCCGATGTGTACCTGGGGGATGCTATCAGTAGCAGTTTCCTGATCAATCGCAACCATCTCAATAATGTGCGGATGGCGGATTTTTCAGCCCTGGAAGTCAACCCTTTTGCCTTCGCGGTCGCCCGCGACAATACACGGCTGCTACCCATTCTCAATGCAGTATTGGCGGCGATCCCGGCCAGCGAGCAAATGGAAATCCAGCGTCGCTGGAGCGGTGGCAGTGTCGGGATTTTTGGAACAGGCCGACTGCACTTGAGCGTCAGCGAGCAACGCTGGTTGCAGAAGCATCCACGGGTCAAGGTGGTGGCGCTCGACAAATTCCTGCCGTTGTCGTTTTTCGATGACCAAGGAGAGTTCGAAGGGTTGAGCGCCGAGGTGTTATCGCGCATCAGCCTGCGCACTGGCTTGAAGTTCGATATGGTCCCGGGCAGCTCAATGCCGCGCCAGATCGACCAGGTCAGTATGGGCACTGCGGACATGCTGGCGGTGGTGACGCCCAGTGTCGAGCGCGCCGAGAAGATACGTTTCACCAGACCCTACCTCACCAACCCCTTTGTGTTGGTGACCCGTAGTGATGAGCACAGTCCGATCACGCTGGAGGATATGGTAGGCAAACGCCTGGCGCTGATCCCAGGCAATGGCCTGCGCGATACGATCAACCAGAATTTCCCGGGGATTGTATTTGTCGACGTTGAGAACCCGGAGCAAGCCATGGCGTTGGTGGCCAGCGGTGATGCAGACGGTGCGGTCAATTCGCTGATCGGCGCGCGTTACCTGATTGGGCGTTACTACCGCGGCCATTTGCGGGTTATCAGCACGGTCGGCTCCGAGCCTGCGCGCATTACGTTCGGGGTGAATCGCAGCCAATTGGAGTTGTACTCGATCCTCGACAAGGCATTACTGAGCATCACGCCAGAGGAAATGGATGAATTGATTGGCCACTGGCGCAGCGACATCATCATCGAGGACAGCTATTGGTTGCTCCACCGTAACGCGATTATTCAGGGTTTCGGGTTAGCTGCCCTGTTGCTGGTGGTCTCGCTGGGTTGGGTGTTCTATCTGCGCAGCCTGATTCGCAAGCGCGTTCAGGCTGAACGTGCGTTGAGCGATCAGATGCGTTTCATGAGTGTCTTGATCGACGGCACACCGCACCCGATTTATGTGCGTGACCGGCAGGGGCGGTTGATGGCTTGCAACAATGCCTACCTGGACGTATTCGGCTTCAAGCTTGAAGACGTGATCGGCAAGACGGTGGTGGAAACCGATGCCGGCAACTTACCGCAGGCCCAGTTGTTTCATGATGACTACCTGCGTTTGATGGCCGATGGAGAGCCGCAGATTTATGACCGGATACTCAAGGTGCCCAATGGTGACGTGCTGACTATTTACCAGTGGATGCTGCCGTACCGTGATGGTGACGAGCGGGTGGTGGGCATGATCGCCGGCTGGGTGGATGTGAGCGAGCGTCAACGGCTGTTGGGCCAGTTGCAGGAAGCCAAGGATGATGCCGATGCCGCCAACCGCGCCAAGACCACCTTTCTGGCGACGATGAGCCACGAGATCCGCACACCGATGAACGCGGTGATCGGCATGATCGAACTGGCCCTGAGAAATGCCGAGCAGGGCAAGGCCGACCGTGATGCACTGGAGGTAGCATCGGTCGCTTCGCGCGGCATGTTGGAGTTGATCGGCGATATTCTCGACATCGCACGGATCGAGTCCGGGCACTTATCGCTGGCATTGCAGCCGGCCAATCTGCATGAATTGTTGGCATCGGTGGTGCGCGTGTTCGAGGGACTGGCGCGGGCCAAGGGGTTAGTGCTGCACGTCGAACTGGACGCTATGAAGGGGTACACCGTGATGGTTGACCCACTGCGCTTCAAACAGGTGATGTCCAATTTGTTGAGTAATGCGATCAAGTTCACTGCCCGGGGGCAGGTGACGCTCGGCGCCCAGGCCACAGTCGAGGGCGACCATTTAAACGTGCAGTTATGGGTACAGGATACCGGTATCGGCATCAGTGCCCAGGATCAACAACGGCTGTTCAACCCTTTTGTCCAGGGCAGCAACAGTGAGCAGTCGGCCCGCAGCGGTTCTGGCCTGGGGTTGGTCATCAGTCGCAACCTGTGTGAAATGATGGGGGGGCATCTGCACCTGAGCAGTGTGTTGAGGCAAGGCACTCGGGTGGATGTGATGTTGACATTGGCGAGCACTGTTGCCGTGCCTGCCCAGGCTTTACCTGCGGCTGCGCCGACCCAGGCGTTGAATATCCTGGTAGTGGACGACTATCCGGCCAACCGCCTGCTGCTGGCTCGGCAACTGAGTGTCCTAGGCCATCACATCACCACGGCTGAAGACGGTATTCAAGGTTTTGAGCAGTGGCAGACTGGGCACTTCGACGGGGTCATCACTGATTGCAATATGCCGTTCAAGAACGGCTATCAGTTGACGCAGGATATTCGTGCACAGGAACGTGCGCAGGGCTTGATACCGTGCCTGATCCTTGGGTTCACCGCCAACGCCCAACCTGAAGAAACCGAGCGCTGCCGGGAGGCGGGCATGGACGGGTGCCTGTTCAAACCCACCGGGCTTGAAGATTTACGCGTTGCGTTGGCACCGCGCACCGTGAGCCTTTCCCCGCCTGAGGCCACGGCATTTGATCTGAGTACGCTGGCCGCGTTGGCCGAGGGCGATCCCCATGTACTTGAAGAGTTACTGATGCCATTACTCGACAGCCTCCAGGCCGATCGCACGCTATTGTTATCGCTGCAACGCCAAGCTGACTTCGCCAGGTTGCACGACCTGGCCCATCGTGCCAAAGGCGGGGCGCGGATGGTCAAGGCGCACGCGGTGATCCGTGGTTGTGAAACATTGGAGGCCGTGTGTGAAAGGCGGGACTGTGAAGCACTGGGGGCAGCGGTCAAGGAGGTGGGCGACGCGATCGATGATTTGCACCGTGGCCTGAGTACGTATTGCAAGCAGTTTTGACCACCGTTGATGCTCATTCGGTAGATTTGGGAGAACTCCTACACGAACGAGGAACATGCCTGATTTTGTCTTCGAAGTATGTCTGGAAAATGGGCGGCACTCACTGACGAGTATTGCCAGCCCAGGGACTTGCCATGCCGAACAAAGCACTGACCATCCTGATTGCCGATGAACAGCACTTGCAACGGCTGTACATCGAAAAAATGCTCAACCGGTTGGGGTATTACCGGATTGTTTCGGTGCAAACCTTTGACGAGGTCCAGATTCTCACGGCCATTCCGGCCGAACCCTTCGACGTGCTGATCATCAACGCCGGGCTGGCGGCCGGTGCCGAGGGGCCGAACCCCCAGGCCCACCATGTGCTGGTCTACGACCATTTAGACCTGGGCGCGCTCGCCGGTACAACGCCGGCGGTGCTGGTACGCCTTCCGGGTGTGCCGGACAACGTCAACCTGGAACATTTCATGGACATCATCGACCCACCCGAGACCACTCAAGGCCTGCGGGTGTTGCCGTGGCTGCGCGAGTTATCCCGAATGCCTGTGACAGGGGGTTAGTCCCACTTCGGCGCGATGCCTTTGGGGCTGGTCAAGCGGTGCCCGCGTTCCAGGCTGGCAATCTGTGCCATGTCGGCCGTACTCAAGGTCAGTTGCAGGGCCTGGAGGTTGCTGGCCAGGTTGGCGCGTTTAGTTGACGACGGGATTACCGCGTAGCCCTGCTGCATGGCCCAGGCCAGAGTGACTTGCGCCGGGGTGGCCTGATGGCGTTCGGCAATCTGCTGGATCACCGGGTCCTTGAGCACTTCGCCGTAGGCCAGGGTCATGTACGACGTAATCTGGATGCCATGGGCGGTGGCGAAATCCACCACCTTGCGGTTTTGCAGGTAGGGATGCAGTTCGATCTGGTGGGTGGCAATGTTCTCGGCGCCTACGGCGGAAATGGCCTGCTTCATCAAGTCGATGGTGAAGTTGGAGATGCCGATCTGGCGCGTCAGGCCCAAGCGCTTGGCTTCGAGCAACTGCCCCATGAATTCGGCAACGGGCACCTGGTTCTCCGGCGATGGCCAGTGGATCAGGGTCAGGTCCAGGTACTCGGTTTTCAGTTTGCGCAGGCTTTCCTTGAGGCTCGGGATCAGTTGGCCCTCGGCAAAGTTGGCGATCCAGATCTTGCTGGTGATGAACAGCTCATCACGCGGCACGCCACTGTCGGCAATGGCCTGGCCGACTTCCGCTTCGTTCTCGTAGATCTGCGCCGTGTCGATGACGCGGTAACCCAGTTCCAGGCCGGTGCTGACGGAGTCGATGACCACTTGGCCTTGCAGGCGGAAAGTGCCAAGGCCAAAGGCCGGAACGTTTTGTGTGGGAAGAGACATCGGTAACTCCTGAAGGGCGATAAGCAATGGCGTCGAGTATCCGCCCGTCGTTCTTTCGGAAAAACCGTCGAATCCGAAAAGGACTCTTGACCGCAAGTCACGAATCAAAACGTCGGTGGCGTAATGACCCAGATCACCCGCGTATCCACCTTGCCTGGGTTGCCATACCGATGGGGCTCACTGCTGGCGAAGCTGAAGCTGTCACCCTCACTCAGCAGAAAGTGCCGCTCACCCACCCACAACTCAAAACATCCACTCAATACGTAGCCGGCTTCTTCACCCTCATGGCTGTAACTCTGCTGACTGTAGGTGCCGGGAGGAAAACACGAGTGCAGCATCTCCAACTGGTGGTTGGGCAAAGGTGTCAGCAACTGGTCGACGATTCCGTCTTCATAGCGGATGCTCTGACGGTTGTCCTGGCGCACCACATAACCTTCATCCGCCGGGGCCGGAGCGTTGTCACTGGCGAAGAACCACTGGATAGTCACGTCCAGGCTGCGGGCGATATTGAACAACGCCGGAATCGACGGATACGCCAGGTTGCGTTCCAGTTGGCTGAGATAGCCAGCGGTCAGTTCACTTGTCTGTGCCAAATCCGTCAGCGTCATGCCGCGTGCCTTGCGCAAGCCACGGATGCGCGTGCCGAGAAACAGGGGCTGGGATTCGTCGTTCAAAGGTTCCACGCTACTTTGAGTCCTTCGTAAATGGCTTCTTCGGCGGTGCGCGGCGCCAGACAGTCGCCGATGCGATCAAACGGCACCAGTCCCTGCAGCTGCGCGCCCAGAGTGTCCACCGGCTGGTGGCCCTGGCACAACACCAGGCTGTCGATATCCTCCAGCAGCATCGGCTCGCCGCTGGCAGTGTGCTGCAGGTAGACCGTACTGTCGTCGCAGCCGTAGAGGCGGGCGTAAGGGATGATCGGGATACCCAGCCGATGCAATTCGCCGGCGAGTTGATCGCGCACATACAGTGGCAGGTTTTCGCCACAGTGGGTGCCGTTGACTGCCAGTTGCACGTGATGCCCGGCGCGTACCAGGCGTTCGGCAATGCCGGGACCGATCCAGTCGCAACGCCAGTCGACCACCACCACGGAGCGGCCCAGGCTGACTTGATCGCGCAATACCTGCCAGGCATCCACCACTTGCAGTTCGCCGCCTTGTTCGAAGTTTGGCCAGTAAGGCTCGGCGCCGGTGGCAATGATCACGTGATGAGGTTGCGCCTGTTCCACCAGGGCACGATCCACTCGGGTGTTGCGCACCACCCGCACCCCGGCCAACTCCATCTCGCGTTGCAGGTTGGTACTGGCGCCGCCGAACTCGCTGCGCCTTGGCAGCAATTGCGCCAACAGGATTTGCCCACCCAGTTGGCTGCCTGCTTCGTACAGCGTCACCTCATGGCCCCGTTGCGCCGCCACGACCGCTGCCTTCATCCCCGCCGGGCCTCCGCCGACCACCATGATGCGCTTTCGCTTCTGCGCGGGTTGCAGGTGACTGAACATCAATTCGCGACCCGTTTCAGGATGCTGGATACAGGAAATCGGCAAGCCTTTGTGGAAGTGGCCGATGCAGGCTTGATTGCAGGCAATGCACGCCCGTACATCCTCGACACGCCCCTCCAGGGATTTGGTCGGCATCAGCGGGTCGCAGATCAGCGCACGGGTCATGCCGCACACATCCGCCTGGCCCCGCGCCAGGATCTGCTCGGCTTCCTGTGGCTGGTTGATCCGACCGGTCACGAACAGTGGAATCGACAGGCTGGCCTTGAACGTCGCGGCTTCATCCGCGAGGTAGGCGGCGGCAATCGCCATCGGCGGCACGATATGGATCGCACCACCCAGGGACGCCGAGGTACCGGCGACGATATGCACATAGTCCAACTGAGCCTGCAGGCTCTGCACGGCCTCCAGGGATTCGCTTTCGGTGAGGCCCTCGGCGTCGCGCTCGTCGGCGCAAATGCGCAGGCCAATGATGAATTGTTCATCGGTGACGGCCCGCACCGCCGCGATGATTTCCCTTAAAAAACGCAAGCGTTGCTCAAGACCACCGTTGTAGCCATCGGTGCGTCGGTTGACCCGTGGGTTGAGAAACTGCGCTGGCAGATAGCCGTGGCTGGCAACCACTTCCACACCGTCAATTCCGGCCTGATACAGGCGTCGGGCCGCCGCGGCATAACCGGCCACGATCTCATCGATCATCGATGCTTCAAGCGCTCGCGGCATCACCCGAAACCGTTCGTTGGGCACCCCCGACGCCGAATAAGCCACGGCCAGCAAGCCGTCGGCCGACTCCATGATTTCTCGCCCCGGATGGAATATCTGCGACAGCACCACTGTGTCGTGAGCGTGGCAGGTCCTGGCCAGTTCACGGTAGCCCACGATGCAGTCATCGTCGGTGGCCATCAGCACGTGAGAGGTGTAGCGGGCGCTGTCATGCACCCCGGCAACCTGCAGCACAATCAGGCCCACGCCGCCTTCAGCCCGCGCCCGGTGGTAGGCGATCAATTGTGGGTTGACCCGATTGTCGGTGGGCATCGACGTGTCGTGTCCGCTGGACATGATGCGATTTTTCAGGCGCTTGCCCCGCAGTTGCAGGGGCTCGAACAGATGGGGAAAGGCAGCGTGCGACATGGTGCGGATACTCCAGGCGCTGTTATTGTTATTTTTCTATAGGAGGCGAGTGTCAGTAAAAAATCAACTTGTTTTTTTACTGGGCCCTGGATTAGCGTCACCCTCACCATCCCCATGCCTGGAGAATAAAAATGACTCACTCCACCGAGCAGCAACTGCGCGAACAACTGGCTGCCTGCTACCGACTGATCGCCCACTACCGCATGAGCGACCTGATTTTTACCCATATCTCGGTGCGGATTCCCGGGCCCGAACATCACTTCCTGATCAATCCCTACGGGCTGATGTTCGATGAGATTACCGCGTCAAGCCTGGTGAAAATCGACCTGAACGGGCATGCCGTGGAGCCTTCGCCTTATGCGGTGAACCCGGCCGGTTTTGTCATCCACAGCGCGATCCACGGCGCACGCGAGGACGCCCAGTGCGTGCTGCATACCCATACGCGTGCCGGGTGTGCGGTGGCCGCGTTGGAGTGCGGGTTGTTGCCGGTGAACCAGATCTCCATGGAGTTCTACGGCAAGGTGGCTTACCACGACTACGAAGGTGTGGCCCTGGATATGGATGAGCAACGCCGACTGGTTCAGGACTTGGGCGACAAGCCGGTACTGATGCTGCGCAACCACGGTTTGCTGACGGTGGGTGAAACGGTCAGCCAGGCATTTCTACGCATGTACTACCTGGAAAAAGCCTGTGATATCCAGATCGCCGCCCAGGCGTGCGGTACGTTGGTGTTGCCGTCTGCCGAGGTCTGCGCCTACACCGAACAACAATTCAATAACCCGGGGCGGCCGCTGGATGAAGGCGAGTTGAGCGACCCGGACGCCATGCAACTGGCTTGGGCGGCGTTGCTGCGGATGCTGGACCGAGTGTCGCCGGGCTATCGTGACTGAGGTAGAGTCATGGCTGCCGACTCAACCGAAGGAACACGCCGCATGACCCAGGAAACCCGTTTCTCCCGAATGGACCCGGAAACGCGCAAGGCGAATCTGGTCCAGGCGACACTCACCTGCCTCAAACGGGATGGTTTCCAGGGCGCCTCGATCCGCAAGATCAGCGCTGAGGCCGGGGTGTCGGTGGGGCTGATCAGTCATCACTATTCGGGCAAGGATGAATTGGTGGCCGAGGCTTATCGCACGATCACCGCCCAGGTCATGGGCTTGTTGCGCGCGAACATGGCCAAGGCGCTGCCGCAGCCTCGGGAGCGGCTGTCGGCGTTGTTCAAGGCTTCGTTTTCCGCTGAATTGCTCGACCCACAATTGCTGGATGCCTGGCTGGTGTTCTGGGGGGCGGTCAAGACGGCGCCGGCGATCAATCTGGCCCACGAACACTCCTATGGCGAGTACCGCACCATCATGCGCTCGGCCTTGACCGACATGGCCAGGGAGGAGGGCTGGCAGCATTTCGATGCCGACCTCGCGGCTATCGGCCTGAGTGCATTGCTCGATGGGCTGTGGTTGGAGTCGGGGCTCAACCCCGGCACGTTCACGCCGGAGCAGGGTATCCAGATCTGTGAAGCCTGGGTCGACGGCTTGCAGGGCGCGGGCCGCCAACGTTATCAGCTCAAACCCTGAACCCTTTCTTCACTGCCTGGACGCAAGGTTCAGGCCGGCCTTTGCCCGCTGAAAATATTTGCAGTTTGCCGATTGCCTCCTTGCTGAACACTCGTTTAGTATCTCGCCATGTCGCACCCCTCACGCCAAATAAAATAATTCGAGGACGCCATGACTACCGATTCGCCCGTGCTCAACCAAGTGCAAGCCGGCGTTGCCTGGATCACCCTCAACCGTGGTCCGCAACGCAACGCATTGGACATCCCGACCCTCAAGTACCTGCATCGCTTGCTCGACACATTCAACGCCGACCCCGGCGTGCGGGTAGTGGTGTTGACTGGCAGCGGCCGCAGTTTCTGCGCCGGTGCCGACCTGGCGGAGTGGGCTGATGCCGAAGCCCGTGGCGCCCTGGAAACCTACGGTTGGACCGAAACCGCCCACGCCCTGATGACCCGCCTGCACAGCCTCGACAAACCCACGATTGCCGCAATCAACGGCACTGCGGTCGGTGCCGGGATGGACCTGACGCTGTGCTGCGACCTGCGCGTCGCCGCCCAATCGGCGCGCTTCAAGGCTGGCTACACCAGCATGGCGTACTCGCCGGACGCCGGCGCCAGTTGGCATTTGCCGCGCCTGATCGGCAGCGAACAGGCCAAGCGGTTGCTGTTCCTCGATGAACTGTGGAGCGCCGACCGCGCGCTGGCTGCCGGGCTTGTCGGCGAAGTGGTGGCCGATGAACAACTGCACGCTCACACCCTCGAATTGGCTACGCGCCTGGCCAACGGCCCGACTTTCGCCTTCGCCCAGACCAAAGAACTGATCCGTAATGGTGCCGAGCGCAGCCTCCCCGAACAGCTGCAGGCCGAGTTGGCGGCTGGCCTGTTGTGCGGCCGAAGCGCCGACGGTGCCGAAGCGCTGCGCGCTTCCATGGAAAAACGTCTTCCGATTTTCTCCGGCCAATAAGAACAACACACAGGTAGCGCCATGAATTTCCAACTCAGCCAAGAACAAGACATGTTGGTGGACGCGGTACGCAGTTTTGTCGCCAAGGAATTATTGCCCCATGAAGAGGCGGTGGACCGGGCCGACGCCGTTTCGCCGGAACTGGCCGCGCAGATCCGCGACAAAGCCATCGCCGCCGGTTTCTACGCCTTCAACATGCCAGAAGAGGTTGGCGGCGGTGGCCTGGATTACCTGTCCCAGGCGCTGATCGAGCGCGAGTTGTCCAAGGTCTCATGGGCGCTGCATGTGTTCGTTGCACGGCCGTCCAAGATCCTGATGGCCTGTACCGGCGCGCAGATCGGCGACTACCTGCTGCCTTGCGTGCAGGGCAAGAAAATCGACTGCTTCGCCCTGACCGAACCCGGTGCCGGCTCCGACGCCAATGCGATCAAGACCCGCGCCGTGCGCAGTGGCGATGATTTCGTGATCAACGGCAGCAAGCACTTCATCAGCCATGCCGGGCACGCCGATTTCGCCATTGTGTTTGCGGTGACCGACACCTACGAACACAACGGTCGCCAACGCAATGCGGTGACGTCATTCCTGGTGGACCGTGGCACCCCCGGCATGACCATTCGCCGTGGCCCCAAGTGTGTGAGCAACCGTGGTTATCACACCTATGAAATGTTCTTCGACGACTGCCGCGTCCCTGCGTCCCAGGTGCTCGGTGAAGTGGGTAAAGGTTGGGACGTCGCCAACGCCTGGCTCACCGCCGGCCGCGTGATGGTCGCCGCCAACTGCGTCGGCCAGGCCCAGCGTGCGTTGGACGTGTCGCTGCAATGGGCGGCGGACCGCAAGCAGTTCGGCCAACCCATCGGCACTTATCAAGGCGTGAGCTTCAAACTGGCCGACATGGCCACGCAGATTCGCGCCGCCGAACTGTTGACCCTGCACACCGCCTGGAAGATGGACCAAGGCAGCATGACCGACGGTGAAGCCGGCATGGCCAAGCTGTTTGCCAGTGAAACCCTGGGCAAGGTCGCTGATGAAGCCGTGCAGATATTCGGCGGCATGGGCTTGATGGATGAAGGGCCGGTGGAGCGCATCTGGCGCAACGCACGGATCGAGCGGATCTGGGAAGGCACCTCGGAAATCCAGCGCCACATCATCGCCCGTGAACTGCTGCGGCCGCTGTTGCGCTGATCGGCGCGGAGAACGCTTATGTCCCAGGTTATTCGCGACAACCTCAAGCGCCTGCTGGCGCCCCGGCACTTGGCATTCGTCGGCGGGCGCAGCATGGCCCGTGCGCTCAAACGTTGTGCCGACGGTGGTTTCAGCGGCCCGATGTGGCTGGTCAATCCGCAGCATGACAACCTCGATGGCATTCCCTGTGTGCGCCGCATTGCCGATTTGCCGTGCGGCCCGGACGCGGTGTTTATCGCCACCAACCGCGAGCTCACGCTGGCGTGCGTTGCCGAGCTGGAGGCCATCGGGGCCGGGGGCGCAATCTGCTACGCCTCGGGGTTTGCCGAAACCGGCGCCAGTGGTGCAGTGATGCAACAGCAGCTGTTAACAGCGGCAGGCGACATGGCCTTGCTCGGCCCCAACTGCTACGGCCTGCTGGACTACTTGCACAGCGCGGCATTGTGGCCGGTGGCCCACGGCGGCAAAGCGGTGGAGAAGGGCGTGGCGGTGCTGACCCAAAGCGGCAACTTCGCCTACAACCTGTCGATGAGCGATCGTTCGCTGCCGGTGGCCTATATGGTCTCGGTGGGCAACCAAGCGCAATTGGGCGTTGCCGAGTTGATGGATGTGCTGCTCGATGAGCCGCGCGTCACTGCCATCGGCCTGCACCTGGAAGGCTTGAAGAATGTACCGGATTTTGCCCGTGCGGCGCACAAGGCGCTGGAGAAGGGCATTCCGATCATCGCCCTGAAAACCGGTGTGTCGCAGATCGGTGCCGAGTTGGCGCTGAGTCATACCAGTTCGTTAAGCGGCTCCGATGCGTTGTACGACAGCCTGTTTGCGCGGCTGGGCGTCATTCGCGTCAGCGGGCCGGTGAGTTTCGTCGAAACCCTGAAGGCCGCCGCCTGCGGCAATCTTCCAGATGGCAACAGCCTCATCGCGTTGGCCTGCTCGGGCGGTGACGCGGGACTGATCGCCGACTACGCCGAACGCAATCACTTGGCTCTGCCGGCACTGGACGATGACCAGCGTGCTGAGCTGGCCCAGGTACTGCCCAGCTATGCCAACCTGGTCAACCCGCTGGATTTCACCACCGCTATCTGGGGCGACCGTGAAGCGCTCAACGCTATGCTCGACACCGCCCTGCGCACCGACGCCGACGCGGCGATGCTGGTGTTGGATTACCCGGCTGAATTTACCGGCGAGCGCAAGGAGTGCGACCTGTTGCTGGCGCTGTTCTGCGACGCGCTCAAGCGCCATGGCAAGAGCGGTTTTGTCACCTCGGCCTTTCCCGAGTTGCTGCCGCCCCATGCCCGTGAGCGTCTGCATGCCCAAGGCATTGCCGCGCTGCAAGGTGTAGAAGATGCGCTTACGGCCTGGGGGCGGATTGCCGACTATCAACGCCATCGTCGCGTGTTGCTGGAGCGGGGTGAGTCGATCCTCGTTCCGCTATGTCCGCAGGCCCTGGCAAGCCAAGGCGTAGCCCTGGACGAGTGGGCGTCGAAGCAGGCGCTGCGCGCTTTTGGCTTGAACACTCCCGAGGCTGTGTTGAGTACGCCGGAACACGCGCTCAGTGATGCGCAACGCCTGGGTTACCCGTTGGTGCTCAAGGCTGTCAGCGCCGAGCTACCCCACAAGACCGAAGCCGGTGCCGTGGTGCTGAACCTGCAAAACGGCATGGCCCTGACCGCTGCGCTTGCGCAGATGCGCGAGCACCTCGGTGCGTATGCACCCCATGTCGTGTTTGACCGTTTGCTATTGGAAACCATGGCCACGCCACCGCTGGCCGAGTTGATCGTGGGTATCAAGCGCGAAAACAACTTTGGCCTGGCCCTGGTCATCGGCGCCGGGGGCATCCTGGTGGAACTGCTCAAGGACAGCCGCAGCCTGCTGCTGCCCACCACCGACGATGCCATCCGCCACGCCTTGCTCAGCCTGCGCAGCGCCGCGTTGCTGCAAGGCTTTCGCGGGCGTGAAGTGGTGGATATGAACGCACTGGTGGCGGCTATCCGCGCGGTGGCGGACTACGCCTGCACTCACGTCGGGCAGTTGCTGGAGCTGGATGTGAACCCATTATTGGTCGATGCCCGAGGCGCTACGGCGGTCGATGCATTGATTCGTCTAGGAGATGACCATGCACGATAAGACGATGACAGGCGGCCAGGCTCTTGTGCGCTTGCTGGCCAATTATGGCGTCGATACGGTTTTCGGCATCCCCGGGGTGCACACCCTGGAGTTGTATCGCGGCCTACCCGGCAGTGGCATTCGCCATGTGCTCACACGCCATGAGCAGGGCGCCGGCTTTATGGCTGATGGTTATGCGCGGGTCAGCGGCAAACCGGGCGTGTGTTTTGTGATCACCGGCCCTGGTGTGACCAATGCCGCCACGGCCATCGGCCAGGCCTACGCCGACTCGATTCCGATGCTGGTGATCTCCAGCGTCAACCACACCGCCAGCCTCGGCAAAGGCTGGGGCATCCTGCACGAGACCCAGGACCAGCGGGCGATCACCGCGCCGATCACGGCATTTTCAGCGGTGGCGCTGAGTACCGAAGATTTGCCCGAACTGGTTGCCCGTGCTTATGCGGTGTTCGACAGCGAGCGGCCACGGCCGGTGCATATTTCGGTGCCATTGGATGTGTTGGCGGCGCCGATCAAAAGGGACTGGAGCCACGAGGTGGTGCGCCGCCCTGGACGTGGCCTGCCATCGGCCGAGGTGCTGGAGCAAGCGGTGGCCAAACTCGTGGCAGCCAAGCGCCCGATGATCATCGCCGGTGGCGGTGCGCTGGCGGCGGGCGAAGCCTTGCAGCGCTTGAGTACGCGACTGGCCGCGCCGTTTTTCACCAGTGTCGCCGGTAAGGGACTGCTGCCGAGCAATGACCCGCTGAATGCCGGCGCCACGCTGTGCGTCGAGCCCGGCTGGCAACTGATCAGCGAGGCCGATGTGGTGCTGGCCGTCGGTACCGAGATGGCCGACACCGACTATTGGCGCGAGCGTTTGCCTATCAAGGGCGAGCTGCTGCGTGTGGATATCGACCCGCGCAAATTCAATGATTTTTACCCTTGTGCCGTGGCGTTGCGCGGCGATGCTCAGCAGACACTATTGGCGTTGCTGGAACGCCTGCCAACACCACCGCGTAACGCTGACGCGGCCATGCAAAAGGTCGCGGCATTGCTTGAGGCCATCGAGCTGGGCCATGGCCCTTTGCAGTCCATCCACCAGGCCATTCTCGATCGCATCGAAGCCGAGCTTCCCGCCGACGCCTTTGTCAGCAGCGACATGACCCAATTGGCCTACACCGGTAACTATGCCTATCGCAGTCGCGCGCCGCGCAGTTGGCTGCATCCCACCGGCTACGGCACCTTGGGCTATGGCTTGCCGGCGGGCATCGGCGCCAAATTCGGCGCGCCGCATCGGCCGGGTTTGGTGTTGGTGGGCGATGGCGGTTTTCTCTACACCGCTCAGGAACTCGCCACCGCCGTTGAAGAGCTGGACAGCCCGCTGGTGGTGCTGCTGTGGAACAACGATGCGCTTGGCCAGATCCGCGACGACATGCTGAACCTGGACATCGAACCCATCGGCGTACTGCCGCGCAACCCGGATTTTGCGCTGTTCGCCCAGGCGTTCGGCTGCACGGTAAACCAACCCAGGAACCTGGATGAATTGCAGACGGACTTGCGCAACGGTTTCAAACGCAATGGCGTGACCTTGATCGAGCTGAAGCACGCCTATGCCTGTTGACCTTTAGAGGAGCAAGACCATGAGCGAAAACAACAACAAAATGACTCAAGCGATGCACCGACGGGACTTTCTCAAACACAGCGCTGTCGCGGGTGCGGTGGCGGCGGCGTTGTCCATGGGCCTGCCGTTGCAGGCGTTCGCTGAAGAGGTGGCGCCCAAGCCGGGCGGCGTGTTGCGCCTGGGCCTGGCCGGGGGCAGCACCACCGATTCGCGTGACCCTGGCTCCTGGGTCGACACGTTCACCTTTGTCGGCTTTTCGGCGGTGTACAACACGCTGACCGAAATCGCCGTTGACGGCACCGCTATTCCTGAACTCGCCGAACGCTTTGAATCCACCCCGGATGCGCGGGTATGGACCTTCCATCTACGCCCGGGCGTGACCTTCCATAACGGTAAAAACCTCACCGCCGAGGATGTGGTGGTTTCGATCAACCACCACCTGAGCAAAGACTCCACCTCAGCGGCCAAGACCGTGCTCGGCGATGTTGCCAGTGTCAGTGCCAAGGGCAGTGATACGGTGGTGTTCGAGCTGCATTCAGGCAATGCCGACTTCGCTTATGTGGTCGCCGATTACCACCTGGTGATCATGCCCGCCAAGGACGGCGCAGCCGATTGGCAAGCCGGCGTGGGCACCAGCGGCTACCGCCTGAAAAGCTTCGAACCTGGCGTGCGCATGGACCTGGAGCGCAACCCCGACTACTGGAAGCCTGGCCGGGCACATTTCGCCAGTGCCGAGCTGTTGGCCATCGCCGACGGCGCCGCGCGGGTCAATGCGCTGGTTACCGGGCAAGTGGATGTGATCAACAAGGTTGACCTGAAAACCGTGGCCTTGCTCAAGCGCAACCCAAGCCTGGTGATCGAAGAAACCAAAGGCGCCCAGCACTACACCTTCCCGATGCTATGCGACAGCAACGAATTCAAGAACAACGACATCCGCATGGCGATGAAGCATGCGATCAACCGCGAAACGTTGCTCGCCTCGGTGCTGCACGGCTATGGCCTGGTGGGTAACGACCACCCGATCCAGCCTGGCAGCCGCTTTATCAACGCTGCCCTGGAGCAACGTGCCTACGATCCGGACAAGTCGCGCTTCTACCTGCGCAAGGCTGGCGTGGACGCCCTCAAGGTACGCCTGCAAGCCTCCGACGCCGCCTACACCGGCGCGGTGGATGCCTCGGTACTGTTCAAGGAGCAAGCGCGTCAGGCCGGTATCGATATCGACGTGGTACGCGAGCCAGCCGACGGGTTCTTTTCCAACGTATGGATGAAGCAGCCGTTCACCACCTCGTTCTGGTACAGCAGCCTGACCGCCGACCGCATGTTCAGCATCGGCTACGCCAAAGGCGCGGCCTGGAACGAAACCCACTGGGACAACACGCGCTTCAACCAACTGCTCACCGCCGCCCGTGGCGAGATGAACGCGCCACTGCGCCAGGAGATGTACAACGAGATGCAGGCGTTGTGCAGGGACGATGGCGGGGCGATTGTGCCGCTGTTTGCCAGCTCCGTGGCGGCACGTTCGAACCGGGTAATGCATGGCACGCAAACGGCGCCCTATGGTGAGTTGGATGGGCTGCGCTTGATCGAGCGGTGGTGGCAGGCATAGAGATTCTCCAGACAATGAACATCCAAAATGTGGGAGCGGGCTTGCTCGCGAATGCGCAGTGTCAGCCGGCACATGTGTTGCTGACCCACTGCATTCGCGAGCAAGCCCGCTCCCACAGTGGATTTGTGGTGGTTGCTCGAAGGTGTTTTTATGAATAGCTTGTTGAAACTGGTCCTCCAACGCCTGGCTCTCGGCCTGCTGTCGCTGTTCGCCGTCTCGGTGATCATCTTCCTCGCCGTGGGCATGCTGCCCGGCGACATCGCCCAGGCCATGCTCGGTCAGTCCGCCACACCTGAAACGGTGGCAGCCTTTCGTGCGCAATTGGGGCTGGATCTGCCGCCACTCACACGCTTTGTGCAATGGCTGCTGCGCCTGTTGCACGGCGATCTCGGCGCATCATTGGCCAACCAGCGACCCATCGCCGAGCTGATCGGTGCGCGCTTGGGCAATACGCTGAGCCTGGCGACATTGGCGGCACTGGTCTCGGTGCCCACGGCCTTGGTGCTGGGGATGCTTGCGGCGTTGTATCGCAATAGCTGGTTCGACCGCCTGCTCAACACCTCGGCATTAAGTGCGGTGTCGTTCCCCGAGTTCTTTGTCGCTTACCTGCTGATCCTGGTGTTCTCGGTGAAGCTCGGCTGGTTCCCGAGCCTGTCCAACCTGGCGCCGGATGCGTCCCTGGGCACGATCCTGGAGCGCTCGGTATTGCCGGTGGCGACCCTGAGCCTGGTGGTGATCGCACAGATGATGCGCATGACCCGCGCCTCTCTGATCAACCTGCTCGCCAGCCCCTATATCGAGATGGCCCGGCTCAAGGGCATCCGCCCGTCGCGGATTATCTGGAAGCACGCCTTGCCCAATGCGCTGGCGCCCATCGTCAACGTGGTGGCGCTGAACCTGGCGTATCTGGTGGTGGGGGTGGTGGTGGTCGAGGTGGTGTTTGTCTATCCAGGTCTGGGCCAATTGTTGGTGGATTCGGTGTCCAAGCGCGACATTCCGGTGGTGCAGGCCTGCAGCCTGATCTTTGCCGCCACCTACATCGTGCTCAATACCACGGCCGATGTGCTGTCGATTGCCAGCAATCCACGCCTGATGCATCCGAAGGGGTAAGCCATGAGCCTGATCAAACAACTGCTGCGCGCGCCCTTGAGCGCCAAGTTCGGCCTGCTGGTGATTGTCCTGTATGTGCTGGTGGCGCTGTTCGCCCCGGTCCTGGCGCCCTATGGCGAGACCCAGGTGGTGGGCGAGGGCTTCGCGCCCTGGGGCGGGGAGTTTCTGCTGGGTACCGATAACCTCGGGCGCGACATGTTCAGCCGTCTGGTCTATGGCGCCC
>NZ_JBOICG010000729.1:0-7238 GCF_050739995.1 Pseudomonas sp.
GCCCAGCGCGGGGCAAGCCCGCTCACTACAGAGGCTGCGTTCGACACCCCACAGCTTAAGGGCAAGCCCGCTCCCACTTTTGGGTCACGCTGCATCCGTTAAATATCAGTGAGCCGCCAGGTCCACCGAAAAACAACAGCCATTCGGCTCCCTGGCCGTCAGCTCGACCCGCCATTGCTGAATGCCGCAAATCCGCTGCACCAGCGACAAGCCCAGTCCAAGCCCTTCGCCACGGCTTTGCTCACCCCGCACGAACGGCTGGAACATCGCCTCGCGCTTGTCGTCGGGTATGCCGATGCCACTGTCTTCCACGCTGAAGCCGTGCTCACTCAGGGTCAGGCGAATAAACCCGTGATCGGTGTAATGCCAGGCGTTGCGCAGCAGGTTGCCCATGACCGATTGCAGGAACGTCAGGTTGTACGGCTGCGAAGAGGCATGCTCGCTGTCATAGACAAACTCCAGGCCTTTTTCGCGAATCAGCCGCCCCCAGATCTCCACCAAACCATCCGCCACTTCTTTCAAGCTGGCCTGCACGCCGTTCCCTCGGGCATCCGCAGCCCGCGCCAGCATGAGGAAGGTGTCCACCAACTGGCGCATTTCATCGCTGGCCCGGGCAATACGGCCGACCTGCGCCGCCGAGCGCTGATCCAGGGACGGATCACTGAGCAATAACTCACAGGAACTGGCCAATACCATCAGCGGCGTACGCAATTCGTGGCTGACGTCACTGGTGAAGAGTTTTTCCCGGCTCAACGCATCTCGCAGTCGACCCAGCGTCTTATCGAAGGACAAGGCCAGTTCCCCCACTTCATCCACCGCGTAGTCCGGGTGCAGGGGCGGTGCCATGTCCAGTAATTGGTCACGATGGCGCACCTGCCGCGCCAGGCGGATCACCGGCGCCATGACTCGACGCGCCAACAAGCGGCCCAGCAGGACCGCCAGCAGAATACTCAGCACAAACCCCACCGCCACCGCGGCGAACAGCACACGCTCGCGTTGCTCGAAGCTTTCCTGGTTACGCAGCAGCACGTATTGGCGACCGTCTACCACCTGGGCAACCGCGTAGTAAGACTGCCCCTGATACTCGATTTCCTGGAACCCCGGTGCCAGGGTGGCCAGCGCCGGGTCGAGGGCCATATCGCCCGATTCGCCCTGGGCAAAAAACAGTTCGTCTTTTTCGGGGCGATGGCTCCACGTGGCCGCGTCGTCCTGGCGCAACAGACGGTTCAAGCCGCCGCCCAGGTCGGCACTGGTGAGCTTGTACTCCACCACATGCACGGTCGCCACAATGCCTGCGGCGAAGACGCCCGCCACAAACGCGCTCATCAGCGCGAACACAATCACGATCCGTTTCGTCAGGCTTTGCCTGAAATCCATGCCCATACGAGGTTCCACTGCCGCGTTCAAACTGCAATACCAGAGGCGTCGGGCAGTGCCTTGCGACGCCGACGTTCGAACCAAAGATAGACTACAGGCGTAGTGTAAAGCGTAAGAATCTGCGAAACCGCCAACCCGCCGACAATCGCAATACCCAGCGGCTGACGCAATTCAGAGCCGGCCCCATGCCCGAACGCCAGCGGCACCGCCCCCAACAACGCCGCCAACGAGGTCATCAGGATCGGCCGCAAGCGCAGCAGACAGCCTTCGCGCACCGCCTCGCGGGGCGACAACCCCTGCTGCTGGGCCTGCAAGGTGAAGTCGACGATCATGATCGCGTTTTTCTTCACGATGCCGATCAGCAGGATGATGCCGATCATACCCAGCACCGACAAGTCCTGGCCGCACAGCATCAGCGCCAGCAACGCGCCGAACCCGGCGGACGGTAAGGTCGAGATGATCGTCAGCGGGTGGATCGCATTCTCGTAAAGCACACCGAGCACGATGTACACCGTGAGGATCGCCGCCAGAATCAGCCACGGCTGCGACTTCAGTGAATCCTGGAAGGCCTGGGCGGTACCTTGGAAACTGCCGACCACCGTGTCGGGCATCGCCACCGCCAGGCTCGCCTGGTTGATCGCATCCACCGCGTTGCTCAAGGCCTGGCCGGGCGCCAAGTCGAAAGACAAGGTGATCGCCGGGAACACGCCCTGGTGGTTGATGATGATCGGCACCTGCTCAGTCTGCACGTTCGCCAGCAAGTTGAGCGGCACCAGTGCGCCGGAACTGGCGCGCACAAACAGGTGTTCCAGGGTGGCGGTGGAGGTTTGCCAACTCGGGTCGAGTTCGAGAATCACATGGTTCTGGTCCAGCTGGGTAAACATCGTCGCGACTTGACGCTGACCGAACGCGTCGTACAGCACATCGTCAATCGCCTGCACCGTCACGCCCAGGCGCGCTGCGGTCGGGCGGTCAATGACCAGGGTCGATTGCGCGATGGCCTGCTGTTGGTCCGAGGTCACGTGCTGCAACTGCGGCAAGGTCTTGAGCTTGGCCATCAGCACGCCGCTCCAATGGTCCAGCTCGACGCTGTCCGGGTCTTGCAAGGTGTATTGGTATTGGGTCTTGCTGGCGCGGCCACCGATCTGGATGTCCTGGTTGGCCTGCATGAACACCTTCACCCCATCCAGGCGATCCAGCGCCGGTTGCAGGCGCCGGATCACTTCAGCGGCACTGGCGGTGCGCTCGCTGAAAGGCTTGAGGTTGATCATCACCTTGCCCTGGCTCACGGTCGGGTTGGGGCCGATCCAGAAGTACACCCGTGCCACCGCCGGGTCCTGGCCGATGACTTCGGCGGCGCGGTTGACCTGGGCACGCATGGCCAGCGGCGAGATGTCCGGCGCGGCTTCCGCCACCCCCTGGATCAAGCCGTTGTCCTGCTGCGGGAAGAAGCCCTTGGGAATGCCCACATACAGCACCGCCGTGGCCGCCAGGGTGGCAATCGCCACCGCCAACGTAATGCGCTGGTGGTCGAGCACCCAATCCAGGCTGCGCCGGTAGCCATCGTGCAAGCGTGTGAACGCCCGCTCGCAGGCCTGGGCGAAGCGCCCTTCTGCTTGCTCGGCATGGGGTTTGAGCAGCCAGGCGCAGAGCATCGGTGTGATGGTCAGCGAGACGATGCACGACATGATGATTGCCACGCTGACCGTCACCGCAAACTCACGCATCAAACGCCCGACGATCCCCGACATCAGCAGGATCGGCAGGAACACCGCAATCAACGACACCGTCATCGACACAATGGTGAACGCCACTTCGCGCAAGCCATCCACCGCCGACTGCAAGCGTGACTTGCCCATCTCCAGGTGGCGCACGATGTTTTCCATGACCACGATGGCGTCGTCCACCACAAAGCCCACGGCGATCGCCAGGCCCATGATCGACAGGTTATCGAGGCTGTAGCCCAACAGGTACATCACGCCAAACGTCGCCACCAGGGACAGCGGGATGGTCAAGCTGGGAATCAGGGTGGCCGTGGCCTTGCGCAGGAAGATAAAGATCACTACCACCACCAGCGCGATAGACAGCAGCAAAGTGAATTGCATGTCGTTGACCGAGGCTTCGATGGTTTGCGTACGGTCGCCGACCACCTGCACCTGCACATCGCGTGGCAACGAAGCGGTGAGCTCCGGCAGCTTGGCCTTGAGCGTGGCGATGGTCGACAGCAGGTTGAAGCCCGGCTGCTTGTGAATATCCACGATCACCGTGGGTTCACGCCCCAGTTGCGCGGCTTGCTGGGTGTCTTCTGCCCCGGCGATCACCCGGCCGAGGTCGCCCAGCTTGATCGGCATGCCGTTTTTGTAGGCGATGACCTGATCACGGTAATGCTGCGGGTCGAGCATCTGGTCGGTGGCGCCGAGGGTGACAGAGCGGCTCGGCCCATCGAGGCTGCCTTTGGGCTGGTCGAGGGTGCTGACGCCAATCACGCTGCGCACATCTTCCAGCGTCAGGCCACGGGCGGCCAAGGCGTCGGGGTCGATCTGCACGCGCACGGCAGGCTTCTGCTCGCCGTGGAAGTCCACCAGGCCCACGCCCGGCATTTGCGACAGGCGCTGGGCAATGTAGTTGTCGGCGTAGCGATCCAACTCCGGCAAAGTGCGCGTGGGCGATGTCACCGCCAGGGACAACACGGTGCCTTCGGCCGGGTTGACCTTGTTGAAGGTCGGCGCGCTGGACATGGTTTTCGGCAGGTTCGGCGTGGCCGTGTTGATCGCGGTCTGTACGTCCTGGGCGGCGCCGTCGATGTCGCGGTTAAGGTCGAACTGCAGGACGATCTGGGTCTTGCCGGCCGCGCTGGAGGACGTCATCGAAGTGACTTGCGGCACCGCGGCAAAAGCCCGCTCCAGCGGCGTTGCTACCGAGGAGGCCATGGTCTCGGCACTGGCACCGGAGAGTTTGGCAGTGACCTGAATCGTCGGAAAATCCACGGTCGGCAACGGCGCCACCGGCAGTTGGAAGTAGGCAAACGCGCCCAGCAGCATCACGCCCACCGCCAACAGGCTGAGGCCGACGCGGCGTTGAATCAAACCGGCGAGGCCTTTCATGGTTTGGCCTCCGCCAGCGCAGCATTGTCGGTGTTGGCCGGCATCACCTTGACGCCTGGCGCGATACGGGATTGGCCCTGTACCACCACGGTTTCACCGGCGCTCAAGCCTTGGCGAATCCACTGTTTGCCGTCGACCACAGTGCCGGCGTCGACTGGGCGGGGCTGCACACGCTGATCGTCGCCCACCACGTACACAAAATTGCCTTGGCGACCGAACTGCACGGCCTCGGCGGGCACCACGGTGACGTCCTGGTGGGTTTGCACCAGCAAGCGTGCACTGACCAGTTCACCCGGCCACAGCTTGCCGGCGGCGTTGTCGAATTGTGCCTTGAGTTGCACCTGGCCGCTGGCAGCCGCGACCTGACTGTCGATAAAACTCAAACGCCCTTCGGCAATGGCCTGGCGACCGTCGCGGGTCATCGCCACCACTTGCAACGCGCCTTTGGCGTTCTCTTCAAGAATCTGCGCCAAGTCATCCTGGGACACGGCAAACGCCACCGAAATCGGGTTCATCTGGGTGATCGTCACCAGCCCCGTGGCCTCGGCACCGTGGGCAATGGCGCCGACGTCCAGCAGGCGCTGGCCGGTACGTCCAGTGAACGGCGCCTTGACTTGGGTGAACTCCAATTGCAGGCGTGCGCTGTCCAACGCCGCCTGATCGGCCTGCACCGTCGCCT
The DNA here is from genome assembly GCF_050739995.1 of Pseudomonas sp. Taxonomy (GTDB): domain Bacteria; phylum Pseudomonadota; class Gammaproteobacteria; order Pseudomonadales; family Pseudomonadaceae; genus Aquipseudomonas. Next base: position 5,161 of record NZ_JBOICG010000729.1, read on the forward strand.
GTTGCGCGGCGAGTTGGGCACGGAAGGTGTCCACGTCCTGGGTCGGCCCGGCCTTGGCGGCGGCCAGTTTGCTTGCACGGTCGAGGTTGACCCGCAGGTTGGCCAGTTGCGCCTGATCCTTGGCCACCAGCGCCTGGGCCTGGGCGACTTGCGCCTGATACACCCGTGGGTCGATCACCGCGAGCAAGCTGCCCGCCGTCACCATCTGGCCCTCGTTGAACAGAATCTTTTGCACTTCACCATCGACCCGCACCCGCACATTCACGCTGTTGAGCGCCTGCACGTTGCCGATGGCGCTGATCCAGATCGGCAGGTCCTGGCGGCTGACCGGTGACAGACGCACTGGCACGGCGCTCGCCTCCACCGGCAACGGTGCGGCCTGGGCACGGCGAATCCATTGGACACCACCGGCCACGGCGGCCAGTGACAGCACAATCAGGACGCCCAGAACCAGACGATGGCGGGAATTCAAGACACTCATGGCTGAGTCACCTGTACAAGAGATTGGGAAACTGTGCGGGCGGCGGAAAAATCCCCGCCCAAGGCGCGAAACAAACCGACGGCGGCCTGCAGATGTTGCAGGCGCACCTGGAGCAGACTGTCTTCGGCCTGGTATTGGGTGCGTTCGACGATCAACAGCGTCTGGAAGTCGGTAGAGCCCAGGCGATAACGCACCTGGGCCAGGCGCGCGGCTTCGCGGGCCGAATCGACGGCGGCCTGGTTGAGCGTGTAGCTCTTGTCCAGCTCGCGAGCGGCGCTCAGTTGGGTCTCGACGTCTTGTAAGGCCTCGATGATCGACTCACGGTAGCTGGCGGTCAGTTCCTGCACATGGGCTTGATCGAAATGCAGTTGGCCCTTGAGCTGGCCACCCTGGAACAACGGCTGGCTGAGGGTGCCGATGGCGCTCCAGATTTGCCCGCCGGCCAGGGTGTCGATGCCGCCCAGCAGGTCCAGGGACAGGTTGGGCAGAAACGCTGCGCGCGCCACACCCACGTCGAAGTTGGCCGACACCAGACGCGCTTCGGCGGCCTGAATGTCCGGGCGCTGACGCAACAGGCCAATCGGCAGGCCCGTGGCCGGCTGCGGCACTTGCAGGCCCTTGAGCCCCTCACCTTGCAGATGGAAACCCTCAGGCGGTGCCCCCACCAGCACCGCCAGTTGATACAGCGCCTGATCGCGTTGCTGGCGCAGCGGCGGCATGGCGGCCTCGAAGGTTTGCATGGCGTTGCGCTGTTGGGCCACCTCCAGGTTGGACACGGCGCCCTGGCTGGCCTGCACTTCCACCAGGTCGAGCACTTGGCGCGCGTCGTCGGCGATGGACTGGGCCAGGCGCAGGCGCTCTTGCAGGGACAGCACTTGGAAGTAACTGTCGGCGATGCTCGCACTCAGGGTCATGCGCAAGGTGGCGGCGTCGAACACCGTGGCCTTGGCCAGTGCGTCGGCCGAGTCCGCCGCTGCGCGCTGTTTGCCCCAGAAGTCCACTTCATAGGAGGCTTCGGCAAACACACTGCGCTTGGCTGTGGTGCCGTAGTTGTTCTGGCGCTGGTAATTACCGCCCAGGTTGAGCGCCGGGTACTGCGCGGCACCCGCCACCTGAGCCGAGGCGCGGGCCTGATCGATGCGGCTGGCAGCGGCCTGGAGCGTGTAATTGCCGGCCAGGCCACGGGTAATCAGTTGCTCCAGTTCAGCGCTGTGGAACTCCCGCCACCAACTGCCGCCCTGCGCCGCGGCCGACTTGCCCGCGTCCCATTGAGACGCCAGGGGCAAGCTGGGCGTTTGATACGCGGGCACCATCGAACAGCCGCCAAGCAATAGCAGGCCGACGAGCCAAAAAGAATTTCTTGCAACTGACATGGGCACGCGATCCCCCGCTAAAGAATGCGGCGAAGATAGCGAGAGGTGCCTGCCAGGGCGTTCGTCGGTAGATAAACTTTTGTTTAGGAAGCCTGGAAGCTGTAGCCGGCGCCCGGAATGGTCTTGATCAGCGAGTACTCGAAGCCTTCATCCAATTTGCGTCGCAAGCGATGGATGTGTTTGTCGATCACGTTGTCGTTGGGGTCGAAATCATAGTCCCAGGC
>NZ_JBOICG010000730.1:0-3117 GCF_050739995.1 Pseudomonas sp.
AAGGGGCGATCAGATCGCCCCTCGTTGTGCCACCTGGCGCTTAGCCCCGGCGACGTAGCGCGTCGATCCGCTCTTCCAGTGGCGGGTGGCTCATGAACAGGCGTGCCATGCCCTGCTTGATGCCACCGTTGATACCGAATGCGGTAAGGCTGTCCGGCATATGTACCGGCAGGCCTTGTTCGGAGCGCAGGTGTTGCAGCGCCGCGATCATTGCCCCGGTGCCGGCCAGGCGGGCACCGGCTTCGTCTGCACGGAACTCCCGCTTGCGAGAGAACCACATAGTGATTGCACTGGCCAGGAAGCCCAGTACCAACTCAGCGAAGATGGTCGCCACGTAGTAGGCAATGCCACGACCTTCTTCGTTCTTGAAGATCACTTTATCGACAAAGTTGCCAATGATCCGTGCAAAGAACATTACGAAGGTGTTAACCACGCCCTGTACCAGTGCCAGAGTGACCATGTCACCGTTGGCCACGTGGCCGATCTCGTGAGCAAGAACGGCCTTCACTTCATCGTACGAGAAGCGTTCCAGCATGCCCTGGCTCACCGCAACGAGTGCGTCGTTCTTGTTCCAGCCAGTGGCGAATGCGTTAGCCTCATAGGCGGGGAAGATCCCCACCTCGGGCATCTTGATGCCGGCGTCACGGGACAGTTGCTCCACGGTCTGCAGCAACCATTGTTCATGCCGGGTGCGTGGCTGGGTGATGACCTGGGTGCTGGTACTCATCTTCGCCATCCACTTGGAGATGAACAGCGAGAACAGCGAGCCGGCAAAACCAAAGACCGCACAGAAAACCAGCAGCTGATTGAGGTTCAGGTCAACCCCGTTGGCCGCCATGACCCCGTTGAAGCCAAATAGGCTCAGGGTGATGCTGGCAATCAGCACGACCGCCAGGTTAGTGGCCAAGAACAGCAGGATGCGCATCATGGTTGTAGAGTTCTCCTCATGCTTAATATGTCGCGTACTGCGGGGTATATAAGGTGCGGGGTGGGGTGATTCAACCGAGCGACTATTTCAAACTGTGTCCTACAGCCTGAATGTAGAGCCTTGAAAGGATTTTCCGACCCGCCAAGCCTGCGTTCTTCACCACACTCTTACCTTGTCGTCCCGTAATTATAGGGGGCTTGCCGGTTCGTGGCGGCAACGACAGGGAAGGGGGAGGGGAAGGGCAAAGAAGTGTTGCCAGATACTCGCTGTACGACCGATTGTCGGTCGTACAGCGTTGTTTACGTTACTGGCGATAGGACTTGAGGAAGTTGCCGATGCGACCAATGGCCATGTCCAGGTCATCCACCCGTGGCAACGTCACCACACGGAAGTGATCCGGCCACGGCCAGTTGAACGCGGTGCCTTGCACCACCAGCAGCTTTTCCGACAGCAGCAGGTCGAGCACGAACTTCTCGTCGTTGAGGATCGGGCACACCTTCGGGTCGATCCTCGGGAAGGCATACAATGCCCCCATGGGTTTTACGCAACTGACGCCAGGAATCGCGTTGAGCAGCTCCCAGGTGCGGTTGCGCTGTTCCAGCAGGCGGCCCTGGGGCAGCACGAGGTCATTGATGCTCTGATAGCCACCGAGGGCAGTCTGGATGGCATGCTGGCTCGGCACGTTGGCGCACAGGCGCATGTTGGCCAGCATGTCGATGCCTTCTATGTAGCTCTGGGCGTTGTGCTTTGGCCCGGAGATGGCGATCCAGCCGGAGCGGAAACCCGCCACGCGGTAGGACTTGGACAGGCCGTTGAAGGTCAGGCACAGCAGGTCCGGTGCCAGGGAAGCGGTGCACACGTGTACGGCGTCGTCGTAGAGGATTTTGTCGTAGATCTCGTCGGAGAACACCACCAGGTTGTGCTGGCGTGCCAACTCAAGCATGCCCAGCAGCACTTCTTTGGAGTACACGGCGCCGGTGGGGTTGTTCGGGTTGATGATCACCAGCGCCTTGGTGTTCGGGGTGATCTTGGCCTTGATGTCGGCCAGGTCCGGGAACCAGTCGGCGCCCTCGTCACACAGGTAGTGCACCGGGTGGCCGCCGGCCAGGGTCACGGCGGCGGTCCACAGCGGGTAGTCCGGCGCCGGCACTAGCACTTCGTCACCATTGTTGAGCAGGGCCTGCATGGACATCACGATCAGCTCGGACACGCCATTGCCCAAGTAGATGTCTTCGATGCCGACACCTTCGACCTGCTTCTGTTGGTAGTACTGCATGACCGCTTTGCGTGCGCTGAACAGACCCTTGGAGTCGCTGTAGCCCTGGGCGGTCGGCAGGTTGCGGATCACATCCTGGAGGATTTCGTCCGGCGCTTCGAAACCAAAGGGTGCCGGGTTGCCAATGTTCAGCTTGAGGATGCGATGGCCTTCCTCTTCCAGGCGTTTGGCGTGCTTGAGCACCGGGCCGCGAATGTCGTAGCAGACGTTGGCGAGCTTGTTCGATTTGCTGACCTGCATGGCGATGTGATCCTGAAAATGAACGATCCAGACGGTGTAGACACTACCGTACTGTGAATCCAGCGAGGCCCGCACCCATAAATACGTTTGAATGCCGGTAGCGTGGGTGCCAGACTGGCGTTTTGAAGAGGCGCAATCATACGTGCCGCCTGATCCACGGAAAAGACACAGATCAGGGTTTTTCAGTTGCCGAGGTGTACCGATGGAAAAGTTGCAGAAAACCGTTGATGAATGGAAGGCGATGCTCGACCCAGAGCAGTACAACGTGTGCCGTCTCAAGGGCACCGAGCGACCTTTCAGCGGCAAGTACAACGGCACCAAGACCGATGGCGTGTACCACTGCATCTGCTGCAATGAGCCGCTGTTCGATTCCACCACGAAATTCGATTCCGGCTGTGGTTGGCCGAGCTTCTACGCGCCGATCGCCGACAGTTCGATGATCGAGATCCGTGATGTCAGCCACGGCATGATCCGTACCGAAGTCACTTGTGCCAAGTGCGATGCCCACCTGGGGCACGTGTTCCCTGACGGCCCACCGCCGACTGGCCTGCGCTACTGCATCAACTCGGTGTGCCTGGACCTGGTACCGCGCTAGACCAGCAACGACCTTCGAATGTGGGAGCTGGCTTGCCTGCGATAGCGGTGGGTCAGTTAATACTGAGCTGACTGACAC
>NZ_JBOICG010000731.1:0-4257 GCF_050739995.1 Pseudomonas sp.
CCCCAAGCCCCGAGGCACCGCCGCTGACCAGGAATACCTTGTTTTCAATCTGCATCATTGCTTCCTTAAAAATGGCTCAAGCGACCTTGGAAATAGTCACTCCAGAGCTGCACAGCAGCAATGGTCAAACCCATCAACCTGACTGACTGGTTTGGCCAATGATTGATCCCGTTGATCAGCCAGTCAGCCCAAGTGATTGGACGCCTGCGTGGTCGGCTTCTAATCTGGGGGCCTGCGCCACCGAAGAAGTCTCCTTGCGATGATCGTGCGTCCCAAACCCAACCTGCTAGGTATCCTGTTTTCCCTCAAGGGGTCGATTGCGCGGCGCATTGCCCTGCGCAGCCTCATGGTGACCCTGTTGGCGTCGGTGATCGTGCTGGTGGAAACCCTGCACCCCGCCTACTTCTCCAAGGTCAATGCCACGCCCTTCACGTTGCTGGGCCTGTCACTGTCGATCTTCATGAGTTTTCGTAATAACGCCTGCTACGACCGTTGGTGGGAAGGCCGCAAACAGCTGGGGCAAATGATCATCGATGTACGCTCGCTGATTCGCGAAACCCAGGTGCTGGGCGATAGCTCTGAACGCGCCGGCCTGTTACGTGGCTTGTGCGGATTTGCCTATGGGTTGATCGCGCGTTTGCGCCATGAAGATGAAGCCCGGGCGATACAGCCATGGATGGCGGTAGACGCCAACCACCCCAACCCGCCTGACAGCGTGCTGCAAACCCTCGGCGCGCGCTTTTCCGAGCTGGCAGAGCGTGGGGTGATCAGTGACTGGCGCTACACCCAACTGGAGACACGCCTGGTGGGCTTGAGCCAGGTCCAGGCCTCCTGCGAGCGGATCAAGCACACGCCACTGCCCTTCCCCTATACGTTGCTGCTGCATCGCACTATCTATCTGTTCTGCATTTTGCTGCCGTTCGCCATGGCCGAACCGTTGGGTTGGCTCACGCCGGTGTTCACCGCCATTGTCAGCTACACGTTCTTTGGTCTCGACGCAATCGGTGACGACCTCGAAGATCCGTTCGGCTTCGACGAGAACGATCTGCCATGCAACGCGATCGTGCGCACCCTGGAGCGCGAGATCCTTGCCGCGCTGGGCGAAACTGACTTACCACCGGCCCTGGAGCCGATGGACTATGTGCTGAGCTGATGCGGGTTTGACACTCGCCCTGGTCTGACCGAAGCTGATGGCTTTGTAATAGCTGCTTAAGCTTTCGGACGCCTGCATGTCAAAGTCACGCCGTTACGCCATCGTCGGCCTGTGCGCCCTGTTATTGATTGTATTGATCACCTGGTTGTTCTTGCGCCCTTCCCCAGCGGTGGTGCCGCCGGCCATCGCCCATGGCTACGCCAAGGCGCTGCGGCAAGCGCATAACGGCGAGCCGGGCGCGGCTCGAGTGTTGTATCAACAATTGGGTCGGCCGGACCTATCGCCCGAACGCCGTGCGGCCCTGCACGCTGAACTGCCCAACTACCCCAGCCCCCAAGCGCTGAAACTCGCCGACAAGGACTTGGCCAGTGAGTCGCCACTGGTGCGAGAGGCGGCGATTCATAGCATCGTCGGTCTGGTGCCCACTGGGCAACGTACGTTGCTACTGGGCCCGATACTCGAAGATCCCGAGCAAAGCGTGCGCTTTGCCGCCGCGAATGCCTTGCTCGGCCTGTCACCGGACACCCTGGGCCTTTACTTCGGCCCGCTGCAGCAAGTGCTCGACGAATTCGTGAAATATCTCAAGGCCCAGCCCGAGACGGCCGAAGGCTGGATTCAGCTGGCACGCCTGTACATCCATAGCGCGTTGTTGCCCGACGCGCAAAATGCCTTGGAACAGGCCATGCGACTGCAACCGGACAACTTGGAGGCGGTGGTGGCGCAAATCGAGCTGCTGGACAAGCAAGGCAAGACTGAAGAGTCCCGCCAATTGCTGGCGCGGCAGTTGGCCGAGCATCCGGAGTCAGCGTACCTGCAACATGCCCTGGGCATGTGGCTGTTGCACCACGGTGAGCGCCCATATGCCCTGCTCGGCTTGTCCAAGGCGGTAGAACTGGAGCCGGACAATCAGGATTACCGCTACGACCTGGCCACCACCCTGCATGCCCAAGAGGAATTGGAAGCCGCCCAGCGCCAGTTGGAAGACATCATTCAACGTCACCCAGCCAACCGTAAGGCGCGGGTGTTGCTGGTCAATTACTGGAAAGAAAGCGGCCAATTGCAAAACGTCCAGGTGCTGCTTGCACAGCTTGAACAGCAGAACCCGGACGATCCTGCATTACAGCAAGGTCTCTAGACCTAGCCGTTCACCTTTGATCTGCTGACGGCGAAAGCGCGGGAGATGATCAGACAATCAAGTGCGAGATATCCCGAAACAGCTGGACGTAGAGCGATTGGAATCGTCAGCGGGCTTATGAATACAAAGGGTCAAGTATTCATAACATCCTGATGAGTGACCCTATGACGGCGATACCGCTTATCCAGCCTTCTTCTTCCCGCAGCCTGATGACTCCTCAGCTACGCACCGACGCACAACAGGCTCCTGAAGATCGGAGTACCGGGCCCGAAGTAATCACTGGAAGCCCTCGAAGCCAAGGCGACCTGGAGCTTTCAAAACAGTACGGACTGGCCTTGGCCAAAACACTGAACGGCCATGAAAGAGAGATCACTGTCTCACCCATCGCGGCCCATTCGACATTCGGTGAGTGGTGGGCGCAACTCAGACACGCCTTCCAAGCACCGGATATCACTCAATGGATGAATGATCACGGTGTTGACCCTGATTCGGTAGAAATCAATCCCGGCTCGGGCAAGATCATGTTCTGCCTTAAACACGCACTCGACCCGCGCGGGATAAAACGGACGGTGGGCCAGGATGATGCTCAGTGGGCCGCCGCCAGCCGTCATTTGATGGCGGCCGGACGGATCATTGCAGCGGGCGCGCTTTTCTCGACGTTCAAGCCGGCCCAGGCAAAAACCAGGGACATTGCGCCCTTGAGGCTGATCAGCCATTTTTACAGGGTTCATAACAGTGGTCGCCAACTGACCACCCAGGAACGCACAGCAGCGTTTGCTGCGGGAAAAGGCTTCGAGACCATCAATGACCCTGTATTCACCTATTTACGCGAGCAGCGCAACGAAGAAGCGTTACTGAACCAAAAGGCCATGCTGGGCGATGTGCATAGCCGCCATGCTGTTGTTGAAACGCTCAATACGCTGATCAATGAGCTGAAATCCGGCACTACCGATATCCCAACGTACCTGGCGGATTATCATGTATCGGTTCATCGTGACAGTCATTCCGAGTACGCTGGCACGACCCCCAGCCTCAAACAACTCTTCGACAGCAATGGCTGGGATATCCCCGCCGATCAGGCTGAGTTGGAGAGCCTTGTAAGGGCTTTGGCAACCCCACGTCCCGCTAGCCTTGAGCACGGTAACTACGGTGGCGCGCTGGCGTGGTCCATTCCGGTTGAAAACACCACGCAGATTCAACTGATGGCCGACCTGCGCAACGGCGCTTTTGATGGCATCGACACCCGCGCGTTTTCGAATGTGCTCGAGTACCTGCTGCACAATCAGTTCATCGATCCTTCTGCGCTAAAAAATCCGCGTGAGGTGTTCAACAGGTTGATCAACTCACCTAAGGGCCAGGCACTGGGCGAAGCGATTCAGGCTCAGTTCGATGCCAGGTCCGTAAAAGGCAGCGTGAATGATTGGCTGCTGGCGGCCATGAGTGTCGACCCGCAACACACGCAGCCGGGCCAAAAATGCCAGGTGGCGGGTTTTCTCCTCACAGATACCAGAAATGGAGGCCAAACAGCCGCGGATATTGTTTTGAGTCTGACTGATCATCTGCTCGACACCCGCAGGTCATCCTCTTACGAAAAAGCCCAACTTCAAGCGCACCTGCTGCTGTCATCCCAAGCGCCGGAATTGCTGGTCCAAGCCATTCCTGATGCGGTGAAGTTCGGCACCTACAGTTGGGTCAGCTTTGCCACGGCCGTCGCACGGATCGAGGCGGATGCACCAGGCGCCACAGCACGAATGACCTATGCCCAAGTCATGCTCGCAGCGGACATTGCACCGATCACCGCTGAACAGCGCGAGGTCGAATACCGGGCCCAGCAAGTCGCGCTCAAAGACTGGGCGGTGGTCAACGGGATGGGCTACCCACTGACCGAGGCTGCGATGCTGGATGTCCGCAACGCATTTGATCAAAGCATCCAAGAGTTGCGTGCAGCTTCCGCCGCTCAGTCCATGGA
>NZ_JBOICG010000732.1:0-18553 GCF_050739995.1 Pseudomonas sp.
GCCTCATGCAGGAAATGCTTGAGCCGGACGATATCGCACCAGGTGGATGGTTTTTTCTTGGCGGACGGGATTTGCCGAAGATGATTCATGGCGCGAAAATTATGCTGGTCGATGATCGGCACCTGTAGCGGATGGATCAGGTGAGTCAGGTAGGCGCTGGTGATATAGCGCACCCTACCCAAACGCTTATCCCACCATTGAAAAGTTGCTTCGGGGGTGAATTGATCACCAGCAAATAACGCCCAGCCTCGATAAGCAGGCCACAGACTCTCGATCTCGCCGATCAAGGACTTCTGCTTGGAGGGAAAGTCGTCCTTGCCCCAGTGCCCCCACTTCCACACCAGCGCTGCCAATAGATCCACCTTCTCTGCCAACGCAGAGAAGGTGTTCTTGAAGGTCTCATAATCAAGCGCGGGGTATTTTTTGAAGCTGTAGAGCTCAAGGTGTGAGGTATAGGTTGTCTTTACCTCATTGGTAATTCGCTGCCAGTCGGTAGCCTTCAACGGCTCTTCCATGATGGCATTTCTCCTCGGCAAATATGGCTACTGAAGGGCTGAAACGATTCGGGCCCTAAGCGCCTTGCGACGCTGTTCACAAAACGCCGGGAACTCCGCCAGCGTTTCTGGGAGATCGGTGATTTCCAGACCCGCCAGATACTGCTTGCGCGCGAGGGCATCTGGCTTGAACTGAGCGTACCAGTCATGTGGCATCTTCTGGCGTTTTTGGTTGTTGATGCTGCCTTCGAGCAACTGGAGGTTAGCCAGACGGTTAGCCTTATCCGCCACCTCTGCTGCCAACTCCTCCGGGATACCTGCTTTACGCAGCTGAGGCTTGGTGAAACGAGCCTGCGGGTAGATATGGTCTACATGGAAGTGCCTGGACAGGTCGAAGCCTGGGAAGATCAGCGAGAGCAAGGCAAAAGTTCGCTTGTCGCCATAGGGAAGCTCGACCAACTCGTCCAGCTCCTCCTCCGTGAAGGAAAGCGTCTTACCGCGCGCGGACATCACGCTTTCGATCTGAGATACAGGGAAGCCCGTTTGCGCATGGGTACGAATCTGCTCACGCAAAGCAGTCAGCAGGGTGTCAAGACCACTGCCCCAGATTCCCGAAGCCTTGAGCAGACTGCGAATCAGCCACTTACGCACATTTTCACGATCCTGAGCGTACTCAACGCGGGACAAATAGCCCTCCCCAGGTTGACGGGCGAACAGGTAGTAAGCGATGGGTAACAGGGCACTGTCGGCACGTAGGTTCTGGCTGTTGAAACCAAAGCTGGCCAGTAACCGAACCGACAGCAGCAATGCCTCGTGTATGCGTGACCAGTTTTCCTCCAGCAATGCCATGTTGGCCTTGTTGAAGTTTTCTACCTTGAAGCCGACGCTGCCAATGTCCGACAACATCAATCCGGCTTTGAGCACTAGGTCTTTACTGAAGTTGAACTGGTCGCCCTCTTTGTTCATCTGGTCGACGAGCTGATGAATCTCCTGCCGCGCATCAAGCTTCGACCACTGCGCCACGGCAATGGACAGCAATAGATCCGAGTAGGAAAGCGGTGTGCCGCCACTGTTCATACGAATGAAGATATTCAGGACACGGCCAAGATCCTGCTCGGCTTCTTCGTAGTAGCTAATCAGCTCTTTGTGGTGAACGGTGCGATAGAGGTGGCGGAGGACTTTCTTCGCTTGCCGGCGCTGTTCACCACTGAGATCAAGCTCGTCCAAGCTGTCGATCAGATCATCCTCGCCCTCGAGCAGGACGCGACTAACGCGAAGCCACAGTTGGCCTTCTACCGTTAGCTCCGTAGCGGTCTCAGTGAGAAACTCAAAACGGTACTCGGAGCCGGTTTCCACATCAGGCTCGCCCAGCAGATCCAGGTAAAGATGACGGGTCGGGAAGGCATCATTGCTCGACCACCATTTGCCTGGCAGCTTCCAGGCGTAGGAGCCACGCAGGCCTATGTTAAGCGCCGTCATACGCTGCTGGCCGTCGAGCACGGCGACGAGATCTCGCTCGGGGAGGGCTTTCAGCAGAGCGCAGTGATAGTTGTCGCGCTCATGGTAGTCACGGACAAAATCATAAAACTGGTACTCCTGGCGCTTCTCCGGTGCGATACGCCAGAACAGGAAAGTCCCGAAGGGGTAGCCCTGCATGAGGCTGTCGAACAACCGGCAGATCTGCTCTGGCCACCAAACGAATTCACGCTGAATCGCCGGCAGGATGTACTCCTGCGAAGCGACCTTGTCCAACAGCTGCTTGATCGTACCGCCCGGTTTGTACATGGCTGTTCCTTAGCGAATTTCAACGCGTTGATTGTCAGCGATTGCCTGCTCAAGCTCATTACGCAGTCTGGCCAGGAAGCTGTCGATATCGGCCTGGGTCTCGATATAACCGGAGCCAGCAAGCAGCTGAGCATCCACTACCCTGCGTTTTTTGACCGGTGCTGCCGGAGCTACAACTGCCGCAGGCGTATTAACAATCGGAGTAGTGGACTCTGCCACTGGCAGACCAGGGTTACCGCTACCAGATGCCACGGGCATTGGTGCCGGTGCGCTGGCTGCTGCTTTAGCTTTGGCGGCGGCCTGTTCGGCCAACAGGTGCAGATGATCGATAGCGGCATCGGCCAGGTCGCGGGCCTCATCCAACATGTCATTGATATGGGCCAGACTGCGCTGTTTGGTAATACGCTGCCGGAGGTTTTGCAGGGCGAGCAGGCTCTTGTTGCGCTGATCCGTGCTTGCTTGTAGGTCATCCAGTTCGGCGCTGACCTTGGCCAATTGCTTGTCCAACCAAGCATCCGCGCGCTTATGGGCCTCCCTGAGGAAGCCGTCGTTGATCAGGGTGATCGTTTGGATCAGCCCTTCACCTTCGCGAATGAGATTGAACGGTGCTTTGGCACTGAGGATTTCGTCGATGCGAGCTAGCGCACGAGCGGCGTTTTCATCCTTCTCCAGCTTGGGTCGGTTGGGCTGGAAGTCCCGCTGAGCCGCACCTAGTTTGTCCCAGGCGGATTTCTGGCTGCTGTAGAAGTTATCCAGATCGCCGTGACTGTCAGAGAGATCGAGCAGTGCACTGCGTTCCTTGAGGAACAGCTGAATGGCATCAAAGCTATCCGGCGCTGCCTTGAGTTTGCCAATCAACTTAAGGCCCTGGTCGATGTCATCCGAACCCGGGTACTGACCGGTCTGTGCCAATGCGCGCCACTGTTTGAACTCACTCTCCCAGGTAGCCAGACTGTTTTGAAGAAGGCTGTAGAGACTGTCCTCGCCATCTGGGGCGATCTTCTGGAACACCTCTTTGAATTGCTGACGGGCTTTTTGCAGCTCGCCGGAGCCGACTTGTTGGCGCTTCTGAATTTCGGTGGTACGCCAGCGCGCCGGGGTGGAGATTTCATTCCATATTTGCTGCTGTGCCAGCGGGCCGCCGTTACCGACCAGGCTGACTTCGCCTTTAAGCAGCAGACGCACGATAAGTAGTACTGTTTCCCATTCCGGCCAACCATAGGGCCGACGACCGTAGTGGGTCTCCGCTAGGTCATGCAGGACGATGCGTCGCGATTGTGAGGCGAGCAATTCAATGTGCTGGCTAACCTCTTTGAGGGCACGCGGGTTGGCTTCGCCAGTGCTCTCCAGAGCAAGGCCCGGCGTTTGCGGCGTGGCCAGCATGGCCTGAATTTCTTTCTGGGGGTCGGTGCTCAGGTGTTGGATGTAGCCCAACTTCCTGAATGTATTACGCACCAGGTAGTCGAGCGCCTCCTCCGCTAGCATCGGCGCACTGGAAGCCTTGGTTTCCAGTTTGTTGCCTGCCACATATACCTCGGCCTCACGCAGCAGACGATCCACGGTGGTACTCAGGCGCTGGCGGCGCTGGCGATTTTCTTCTGCACGATCCTGAAGGATGCGCTTGGTGTTGTGCGGCAGCGTGCCGTCGTTTTTGCGCGTGATGTACTTGTCGGTTTGCAGGTACAGACGAAGTTCACGGGCCAGGTCACGCTCGTCCTCCAGACGCAAGAGCACACTGCCATCCCCCTGGCTGGATTCAAGAATGCAGCGTTGCTCGTTCCAAGTGCCACGATCATCCACCAGTGGGCTGATGACCGAGATCAGCAGGTCGCCATCAATGCGGTTGCCTAGTGGATGCAGATCGCACTGGCGGTTGAGGCCAAAGTCTTTGCCGTTGTCGGAGAAGCGGAACTTGCGCTGGCCACGCAGCGCTTCATCAAACAGCAGCTGACCCAGCTCGCGGGCCTCATCGGCGCTAGTGAGGTCGACGTCTTTGATCTCGCGGCTGATGTCACGTTCTTCGTTGGTCAGGAAAAAAAAGTCATCGCCGTTACGACTGACGAGGGTTTCCTTTTCCAGGCGCTGGAGACTGTCTTCGATCTGCTTGCGCAGACCTTGGCGGTCAGCGTCGATCTCATCGATAAACAGGGTGATCAGGTTATCGACGTTGCCCTTGATCTCATCGACGTATCGGATGAGGAACAGAGTCTTCAACACAAAGGGATCGATTTCTTGCAGGCTTGGGTTGCTGGCGGCATTGTCAATGGTCGATTTGACCACGCCCTCAAGGAAGCCCTCGATAGACGGATAGAAGCGGTAAAGCGGTACCAGGACGCCGACGTTTTTATCACTGATGGCCTTGGCGGCTGATTGGAACGCATCCAGCAGCGAGCGCTCGCCTCGGGCCAAGTGGGTACCGGTGGCACCGGCCTTGCGAATGCTTTCAAAAATGCGCTGCACCAGCTGGAACTGATACGGCACAAAGGGGTAAACGGCGGCGAAATTGTCTTCGTCGGTGAACGCTTTGTATGTGCGCCCGGTGTTGGTGAAGCTGAGCTGGTTGCGCAGGATGTCAGCCTTCTCGCGGTAGATCTTGCGCAGGGCATCCTTGGGCTCTGGTTCTTTGTCGAGCAGGCGACGCTGGATGACTTCATCGACGTTGCCGCTGGACAGCGACAAGCGGGTTTTGAAGCGACCCTGAATTTTGGAGAAGTCGTTAGCCTTGGACGCGCGTACTTCACCCAGCACAGCGTCGATGTCTTCCTGCGAGGTAACCAGAACCCAGGCGCGACCACCACAGATCGTACCGAGGTTTTCGGTGATGGTTTGCAGGCTGAGCATTAGGTGGGTGTCCTGGCCAATGAACTGGCCGACTTCGTCCACCAGGAACACGATGCGTTGATCCTTACCGCGCTTATCTAGGTACTCCTTCACCCATTTGGCGAAGCTTTCGACGTTGAGGCTGAAGTCGTTTTCAAAACGTTCCACCCAAGCATCGGCATCCTTGATTTCCTGCCCAAGGGTTTTCGACAGGGCCGTAGCCAACGCATCAACCTGGAAATGGTAGGCGTCGCGCTCATCTTCCCAAGTGGAGCCTGAAGCGTCAGCGAATGCCTGCTTGAACCCAGTAAACTTGCCCAGGTCGTCCAGGTGACGCTCCATGTGAGCGATATGCGGGTGATCGCCGCAGAAGCCCAGGCGCTCGTTGAAGATCTTCAGGAAGACACGAAGGATGGCGTCGCGGCCGTCACCGCTATCAGCCTTGCTGTCGATGTTGAACAGCAGCACATCCGTCTCGGCGGCGATGGCGCGCTTGATATCAGCGGCGAGCATCGGGTCGGCGATTTTGCGCTCAAAAAAATCGATGGCCTGGCGCGTGACGGAGTCCTTGCTGACCTGTTTGTTTTCCAGCAGGTAGGAGAGGATCTTCAAGAAGTGCGATTTACCCGAACCGAAGAAACCGGAGATCCACACCCCTACTCGCCCCGACGCATCCTGAGGCTTGTCCAGGGCAGCCAGATAGCTTTCAAAAAAGCTGCGCAGATGCTGATCCAACTCGCGGGTTATGACGTACTCATCCAGCTCTTGCCAAACGGACTCAGCGTCATCCTGGTCAGCCTTGATCACGCCGTTGATCGAGCGGTGAATAGAGCGGGTAAACAGACTCTTGATTTGCACGGTGGACATCCTGTTCAGCTCACCAGTCGGAAAGCGCGGTAATAGGGTTTCTCGCCCAGCTGACCGAACAGCTTTAGCGATTGGCCGTCATATAGGCCGGGATAGAAAACCACCAACGGGGTCTGCCCCATAAACGGCTGGAGGTTATTCAGAAGGTTGTGGGTGCGAATCAGCGGGTAGGCACTGCCGACACCGTTGATGACCAGCAGGCCAAACTCACTTGGCGGATAGCGATCAACTAGTTCTTTGGCGACCTTGCCTGCATCAAGTGGTGCCTTGAGGGCCTTGAGCATGTAGTCGTCACCTTTCTTAGCTTGCATCTCGATGGATTGATCCAATTTGTTGCGGTCTTTCAGCATGTCGAGCATCAGTTCGAACAGGTTGATAAAGGCAACCTTGAGTTCAGGGCGGCGCTTGATAATCGCCCCTTGAAGAAACCGGACGTGCTCGCGCACCTTCACTTCATCCTGCGGCAGATAATCGAAGGCATAGAACGGCACCTCGTTGCCCAAGCCCTGGCCACCGAGAAAGTCATCGGAGGTAACCTTATCCAGGATTTTATTGAGGCGTTCGTCGAGGTCGTTCACGGGCATACCTGAAGGCAATCGAGCACGTATTGCTCGTTGTGTTGACGTAAATAGTGAAGAACCGCTGGTTCAATCTGCTGACTGCGTAGGCGCAAGCTACGGGTGTTCTCGATGAAACCAGCCTCCGCCAGCATACGCATGGCATTTTGCCTTAACTTAACCCGTGTGGAGTCACTGAGGGTAGGCATGTTCAGTTGGGCACGGAGGCTGTCTTCAATGTAGGCGTCCCAGTGACGCGCTTCTATATGGGTGGCGAAACGGCGGAACTGATCGCGCACAACCGTACGTAGGAAGTCCCCGAATAACGGCGAGAATTTGACCGTGACGGCAAGAACGGCGTGGGTGGCGATGGGAACGCTACCATCCCGTACCAGCGCCCACAAATCAGTGCTCATGGTTTGCAGACGTAAACGGGCCAGATTGGCATAGGTATCGGCAGTCCTAGCCGTACGCTTTTGTAGCACATTCAAGTCGTGTATCTGCCTATCCCACTCCTGAACGTCTACACCCTGCAGTAACAGCGCGGCAACGATTCGGGTCTCAGGCACGATCAGAGAGCACTGCGTGAAGTTAGCTTGGTATGGACTGCTCATGGATGACTCTGGTTCTTCAAACGCGTAAGAGCCTCTATTTTGAGAGTCTGACTCGGCTAGCGCCAGCGCTGAGTATCTGACTGCCGATTTAATTTTCCTATGTAGTCACGGGGAGAAACCCATAGCCGCCACCCTAGCATCGCGCTGGTAGCGCTCACGATTTATTCATCCTGATGCCCGTCATTGCCCAGATTACGACATGTACCTCCCAAGCTCGACGCTGGCGACCAGCCAGATGTGGATGGACAAATGGTACAAACTGATCGGTTACGCGCCGCCCCAGAATCGTACATTCAAGATATCTCGGCCGGCTTAGAAGCCAGCCTGATAATCACCAGACCGCCTTCAACATCGATGGAGAGCCTGTCTCCAACTTTCCATCCCAGTTCAGCCAGCATGTCGGTTGGCAGGTCGATAACGAGGTCACCTGAACCGTCCTCAGCGTCGTGACAAAATGATGTCCAACGTCTTTGTTCATCCATTCTTTACTCTCAATTTCATGAGTGTCCGCCAACCGCAGCACGGTCGACGACGCCGTTTGGACAAA
Source organism: Pseudomonas sp. (assembly GCF_050739995.1). Taxonomy (GTDB): domain Bacteria; phylum Pseudomonadota; class Gammaproteobacteria; order Pseudomonadales; family Pseudomonadaceae; genus Aquipseudomonas. Next base: position 7,685 of record NZ_JBOICG010000732.1, read on the forward strand.
CTGAAGATGAACAGTCTGCTATAGATACGGCAGGATTTCCTCTGCGAACCATCCTGGCAATCTCGGTTCTACCCTATGAGCCTGGCTTTTAGAGTTCGCCACTACGCCAAGGTCTCTCAATCTGTTCAGTTCATCGCTGCCAGATCTGGAAGGAAGCCCGGTAAAGATCTTGAATTCGTTTTTGGGAAGAGAGCCTTGTATCAGCAACGCCAGTACCGCCGGCGCCGTTTCAACCTTTACCCCTGCACCCAGGAGTCGCTGATTTACTCTAAATGCCCCCAGAACCCGTTGCCGAAGTTGATGGCGATTGAATGCAGAGGCGATGTAATCGACCTCTTCATGACAGACATGAAGCATGAATTCGACGAAGCTGAGGAGTGAACCGTCGCGTGTAAATTGGCGACCATCAACGAGCCCATCCTTTCCTATGTGATCATCCAGCCAGATGACACGCTGGTACTCCTCATACTTCCGTGCCAGGCCTCTCGAAAGCGACCAGAGATGTGGATGCAGACCAAGCTGAGCGAACTGCTGATGTGTGACCATCCTCGCGACCGTCCCATTCCCTTCAGAGTGCGGTCGTCCACGAAGAATTTGGTAGTGATGGTCGAAGATTGCCACGATGCGTCTAGCGAGGTCTGCGTCTTCCCCGAGCGCGTACTGCTGATTTTCCAGCAACACTGCACGCTTCAAGAACTCCTGCTCAATGTTGTATCCGTCAATCACTCGCGAGTAATGGGCGCTTGTGACCTGGATTAGCTCACTCAGGCACGCGGCGGTGTCAGGTGCGAGAAGAGCAGAAAGGCATGCTGTCTTCATCACAAGCACGTGTGCGCTTTCCAGAATGGAAGTCGGAAATGCTTGGACTGAAGCCGACTGACACCAGAGCTTGGTATTCAAAACAATGCCCTTAACGGGATCACAAAGCCAATAGCGAGAGCTGTTTAGAGATCTGGCGGTGAGCGAGGCCTGAGCTTTTCCTGGATAGAATCCCAATCCTCCATGGAAATCAGTACCGCGCTATTACGCTCACCGACTATAAAAACTGGCTTGCACGTTGTGACAACCCGCTCAAGCAGGTCATCGAAGTTTGTCATCGCGTGAGCAGCAGTCCAGCGTTCCTCATCTGCCATGCGACCAAGCCCTTTTCGTGGGGATCAAAAACACCGTCTCCACATCGACTACCCGGCACAAGCCTTCAGCGGTCTAAAGGCATCCAATTCTTTGAACGTCGACCTGCCCATCTGACGCTTGAAACTGGCCACGATATACAGGCTGTTCAGCGTGGTCAGAACCCAGAACCGACCCTCTTTGTGCACAGATAAGATGTGGGAGGTTCGAATAATGTGCCCATCCTGGAACTGCTCACGAGGCCCTTTTCGTGAGTGATCAAAAACTATGGCGATACACGTATTGCCTACGAATAGCGCGTCGCAAAGGTACCCAGTGATCGGCGAATCATATGGCTGCTTTTGGGCGCAAATGATTCTTTTGAGTTGAAAGTCTGTCAGGTGGCGGCCATGACGGCCTGCGTCGGTCGTGTTGAGCATGTTTGAGCTCCATCCATTTCAGCGGTAAATGCAGCTAGGGATCAGAGGGGTTCACCTGAGCGAAGCAACGCAAGAAAACTTCGCCGCCCAACATCTCGCATGAAGCTGCCGATGACGTAATTGCCCTCTCGCGTTTCAAGTAACCAGAACCTCCCCTCTTTCCATGCCCTCTGAATTTTTGCTGTTCGAAGGATTGCGCCATCTGCAGGCCGATATGCGTCGTCCCGCTCAATGTGGTCGAACGAAATACCTACGCATGTATCCTCTGCTATGACTGCATCACTGATAAACGCAGTGATTGGCACGCTGAATTTTCGAAGGCTTGCCTTCACTAAGCGCCTCATCTGAAAGTCGCTCAGTTCCTTGCTGTGAAATTCTATTTCGATTACTTCTGGCATCCGGCTTCAGCTCCGAAACGATTCAATATGCTTTTGGCGGTGACTGGCCTTTTCATTCGGACTCCATCAATGCTCGAAGCTTGGCCCGGAGTTCATCCTGCGTCAGCACTGAGCTAAGGCCCAGGTCAGGATCAGTGCGAATCAGCCGTCGATCGTTAACAGGCCAGCTTTCAAACGGATCATCATCCAGGGCGAGCCAATTCGTCAGGCCGGCCCTGGTTACCGCAAAGCGGATCTGCTGATAGCGGCTGTATAAGTCATAGCCCTCAAGCGGCGCCCTGGGCATCCTTGAGTGCCATGTACTGCTCACGGTCAGAGCCTGCAACTCAGGCGGTAAGGCAGCACGTGCACGGCGGTAACTGAGGATGCGCACCCAGCTTGTCGATAAGCTGATTTTGACTTGAGGAAATTCCTTCAGTATCTCTACCAGGATTCCGGCATGCATCATCAGTTGCCCGGGTGCACGCAACACCAAACCACTCCGGGTACGGTAAACATCGTCTGGGTGTAACACCCCGTCAAAATCGAGAAACAGTATTCGGTCATTCGGCTTCAGCCGGCTAGGTACCAGGAGATTCGTATCAAACATGGGGAAGAGTTTTCAAAATTGGCTCTCTTGAGAAGTGTCTGCCCATCCTTGAGAGCTCTGTCGAACCCGTTCGATCAGCTCCGCACTGAGCTCGTCGAGACTGACAAGGCCATCTACATATCGCTGCAGCGCCAACAGATGCGTAGAGGACGGCCTACCACCTTCGAGTGCCCGACAGCCCAGAACCTCAGCTACCGCTTTGCGACGCCGTTCGTGCTCGTGCTCGTGCTCAGCTATCTGCACGTCCCACCTCCCCTTCGCTTACGCTCGAAACGAAAAAACTGTACTAAGTTCTGCTTTCTTCCTTACACCATCACCAAGCAACAGGTAGACCGTACTTTTGGTTTCAAACATGTATTCGGTCGAGGAGACGCCGAAATTGCTCCGAACCCACATGTTCGGTTGAAAGCGGCCTTGGCTGTCGAGGACTACCTCGTGAGCGTAAAGGGTCGCGGGAAGCAGGCCTAGCTTGGTTAACTTGTCCTTTTCTTCTGCAGTAACGATGAGATCGATGAGAATCCATTGCTTCACTACGCAGAAGGGTTTGCCTGGGAATTCCTTTGCAGCCAGAGAGATCAGGTCTTCCTGGGAGCCCTGCCAGCCAGGTGCGTCTTCCCCCGCGCCATAAAAGAGTTGCGAGATTTCATCCAACGTAACCATCAAAAATTCTCCATCTCGTTGAGCGCAGCCAGCCGCAGCGTCACTGCGGTCGGGGCCTGATAGTCAGTGCAGTTGGAAATGCCTAAACCAGTATCGCGGCGGTAGTCGTGGCGTCGTAAATCACTCGAATATCGGTGAGCATTCCTGCGTCGGTCACACCATCGGGAGAGCTGCTGTAAATTGCTCCGCTATCGACTTTGTGAAGCATGACGCACTCAACGTTTTGGTCGTATCCGATGACCAGGCTGATTAGCTTCTCCATGCGATCCGAAGCGCTCCCATTCATACAAGGCGCAGTCACAACCTGAACCTCTGCAATCGAGTGCTCTGGACTCCGCTGCGAGAGTAGGTGGGCCAGAATGGAGGGGTCTGTTGGCATCAACTTTTTATACCGGGTCACGTCGCCTTCACAGATACGAAAGCGAACGTGATACCAAAAATCCTCTGAGTCTCGCTCGACCATTCGCCAAGCTGTTCGGCCAGGCCCAGGGAAGCCAGGTAGACCAACCAAACAGGATTCATCAGAAATAAACATGACGCAGGTTTCCTCGTTGGGCAGTGCTGCAGTTCAAAACACGGTGAGGCGCTTCGCCAAACGAAGACAGAAGCGCTTGCGCTGACTCAACGCGACAATGCGTTGAGTCAGGGGTATCGCGCGATATCGTTGCCAGCCCGTTCCGCACTGAACCGCAAGCAACGTACCTCGAAGATAAAGCCCATATATTGACAAACCGCGACTACTCCACTGATCTCTAAGGAGCCGAAATCTGCCTCTCGACTCAGGTGTGATGTAGTCGTAACCCGTGCACCATAAATTCACAATGGAGAACTATATTACATGGATGCGAATTGATCAATGTGGCCTTATCCTTCCCTTTGCGGGAAGCATTCATGCCTTCGCGATCAACGCTGGCAGCGATCCTACGCTCGACTAGGACAGCTCGAGGTCTGTCTCAAGAGCAACTAGGTGACGCAGTGGAAGCCCGCCACTTGCACAATCTCGAGCATGCGAAATCCAACATCACACTGGATATGCTTGAGCGCATCAGCGCGCGACTGGATGTCGACCCCATTGCTTTGCTGGCAATGGCATCGAGCTATGAACGTCAAGAATCTCTCGCTGCATGCATTGCTCATCTGCAGGCAGAGATGAAAAAGCTTGAAGCGTTAGGAGTTCTTTCTAGCTTACCGAGCCATTTCAAAGGCAATGATCTAGTAACCGGTAAAGCCGGCAAACGGCCAATACCTGCGGAAAGAATTCAAGCCGTGCTTACCTGTAAAACCGAAGGTATGACGCAAAAGCAGACGTCTTTGAAACTGGGGATGGCTGCTTCAACCGTCCATAAAATCTGGCATTCCGGCTTGGGAGTCGCGTGAGGCAGCGTCCCTAGCAAATCCCTCTAATGGTGGCTTGATGACCAAGAGGTGGACAAGCCGAGACCCAGCTTCGTGCACTGATGCGAACGCTTGGCCTCCATCACCTCCTGCGCCAACTGAAGAACATCCGCTTGGTTGATGATTTTTTTGCCCATTAGCTCACAAAGCCTTTCAGAGACAGCAGCACATAAATGAAAGTGCCTCTCATAACATCAATTATGATCTATGACTTGCCACAGGTGGAATATCCTGATCAAAACCTTCTAACAGCCGCCGAACTTCCTTTTCAGGCAACTGCGCGGAGCCGATTGGCACAGGCTTATCAACAGTAAACATTTGAATCCCCTGCTGACGAATGTGATAAGCAATGCAGTACCATCTCCTTCGCCATAAAACTTGCTGATGTTCGAGAACTGCAATTTTTTTCCGTAGGGACTCAATCTCCTCTGCTAATTCAGCGCTCACACCGCAGACCGGTACCGGACTACTCTCTACCTGCCGCGCATCGGCCAACCGATCCTTTGCAGATCGATAAGCAGACTTAATTTTAGGGTGAGCATTCAATGCTTGGCGCGTAAATTTGGAGAACGCTTCAACATCTTGCCATCGGATCACACTCTCGTCAGAGCGGTAACCCTCAAGAAACTTTACGATAGCAACAACATCACCCTCTGTCATTTTCCTATAGGACATAAAGCTATCTCTTCGGTTAAATTATCTACCCAACCGGGACAAAAGGAACCACCGGAAAAAACACAGTCTCCGCATAGGCTTTGCAAGCATCATTAAACCTGTCACGACACTTCAAATATAGTTCATACCCTTTGCCCACGTCCTCAATAAGCTTATGTGCGAAATGCTTGTCGAACCCACCTGAATTTATATAAACGTAGAGATCATTTAACTCGGTTCCTGGCACGAGTTCATCAGCCCGATCCAGAATGTTGTAAATTTTTAAACACAAGTGTTTGCTCCAGCTCGAATCTGTGCCCTCTGCAAGCGGGAATATGCTTTCCCCCATTTCTAATTGGAGGAGGTGCTGCGCTGCTTGACTCAGCAGCTCCTCATAAAGCTGAGAAGGTTCGGCAGGCTGTTTTGGCCACCCTAAAAGGTGGCATCCACTATTACAGTCCAGATGTCGGCCACACGGGCCAGATTCCCATGTATGAAAGCACATACCAGCACCCAAGTCGTGAACGGCCCGAACTTTTGAAGCCAAAAAGGCTTCTCTTTTATCCTGAGGTAATCTCATGGCACGCTCAGCGAGCGCCCCTCCAACCCGACCAAGCTTAATTTCTTCACGAATCTTTAATGCTTTCATTTCGGGCGAAGTGTGCTGATACGCCTTGGTATCTTTAGGGTTTTTTCGACCAAAGTATTCCGTCTGCATGATCTCTGGCAATCCACCCTTGTCCAAAGCGTCATTCATGGTATGGCGGAAGTCATGTGACGTAAATTTCTGATCAATACGATTAGACGCAAACTCAACGCAAAGCGGCTCCAAATGCAGCAAAAACTTATCAAAGGAGGCCGCCGTTACCGTATCGGCAATCTGGCGTATGTAATGCCCCGAGGATGTGCCGAGCTGTTTAAGCAGCAACATGTCTTTTATAAAGTAATTGCGACCACCTGCCATATACAGCGGCTGCGTCATACGCGCCTTATAGTGATGTCGACAATAGCGCTCGACGTCCTGACGAAACAGAAAGCCATTTTTCTTAACCACTCCACGGATCGCCAAATCCCACTTAATCATCCCTCTGGTACCGAACCAACCGCTTGGGGAAAGCACGCTAGAAGGGAAGCCCATCTCCAGCAGCCGCGTCATATAGAGCGGCTCGTCATCAGCCAGTCCATCTAGAAACCTGAGGTCAGGGCCTTGGGTTCTGCACATCTCTTCCGCACATGCATAGAGTTCGGCGCTGGTATCATTCAATTCGAGCAACACCGCTTCAACCAAAGGCACAACTTCAGTCATCACCAGCATTGAAGTCAATTCATACTGCCGACTGCCATGAGCAGCTTTGAGCTTGAGGTAGGAGAAATAGTACCCAGAAACTCTTTTCTCCAGCCTCTGTTTAGGCAGCAGCGTGATTTCGCTTAATCGCCGTCCCAGAGACACGAGCAGTGTTATGATCAACAAATACACTCGGTATTTATGGTCTCGGGGAACTTGTTTGAATAATTCCCCAAGTACCTTGAAAGTCGGCTCTGCCACAATGCGTGACGACTGCTCGGTGAGTAATGCTGGATCATCCAATCGACGGCCAGAACGTCCCCCATAGTCGGAAGGCCTGGATCGACCGTCGTAGATGTAGCCCTTGAGATCGACGTAACAGAGCCCCAACTCGCTGCATCGACGTGCAAACTCACTGACCATGTTATGCCGTTTATAGCGCTCCTGCGCCGACGCGATATCCTGGTCGAGCGACTGGCACGCTTGATTGAGGATCGCCGGAGTTAACTGCTCCACTCCCCGGTTTCTCGCAGAGGCTTGAACGCAGCCGATGGTCGCCACAAAGGTGCGATGTGAGGAAACCGACTTATGCTGCTCGCGCTCACGCTCGATGAAAAGAGCCCGTGCAACGTCCGCCCACCCGCCCCGTAGCGGCTGGGCCCCCAAGGACTTGGGCAAGCTGAAATTAAGCGTGACGCTTTCAGTATGCTTACCCGTCAAGGCGAACAGGGTGGGGCACAGAGTCCATACCACGCTCTCCCACTCATGAGTGACGCCAAGGCTGGAGATCCTCGCTCGCGATTTGGAAACGAGCACTTTTAGGTTTGATACCGGATCCGACCGGTCGACCGCAAGTAGGGTACCTCTGTGGCGGCACCTGTAGGATTTCGAGCGTTTCATCAGAGCCCCCCTTGGCACATACGGACTACTTGGCCCACAGCCAGAATCACATCGACACGATGTACTCCCAGCGTTTGCGACTCAGGCCGCTCGTTATGCTGACGAATCAAGACGTCTAAGATATGCTCATGGATGTCAGATAAATAAGGCCTGAACTTGGGGCAGAGGTAGCAAGAAAATGGCGGGTGTTTATGACACAGGTCGTCCAAGCCACAGCCCCCCAAAGCAGCCACATCGCCCGGCTGGGAATGCTGGTCGGTAACAATCAGTTGGTCACGCTCCACCGGGTAATTAAGCGGAATCGCTCCCCCACCTTGGTACAAGTGAACAAACCGTGAATAGACGAGCACTCCAGCTTTATCCAACGCATATCGCATGCTATCCAAGATGTCGTAATAGACCTGAACGTGCTGAAGGTCAGTGTGGTCAAGACGATGTGCCAACTCCTTCCGCGACATTCCCATGGCAGCATATTGGGTTCCGACGGTGTAGCGGAAACGTCTTGCCGTAAGGATCATTCGCCCCTGGGTGAGAGGTGATTCCAGCCCCATACGTTTTGCGAAATCACGCAGAAGCTTCGTATAATGCGCAGTGTAGATATGATAAGCCGACTCATAATCGCCCGTTTGAAGTCGCAGATGATTCGGCTCTAAGCGTCGAAACAAAGGTCGCGCGCACGGGATTAGCTTGCCATTCACTTCAACCAGGCTGTCGAACGCTTCGTTCTGTTCGATCAACGCCCTGATATGCTGGCAGGTTTCGTCATCGAGAGATTCAACGATGAAATCTGAGCGAGCCGACCTGAAGCCTTTTTTTATCCGAGGAAGCTTAACCGCCCATTCGGGTTCCTCCGGATCATCTACAAGATCAAAGACATCCTCCTCTCGTAGCGCGATGTAATTCGCGGGATTGCGCCCATAGGTCTTAGAAATAGCCACCGCAGCGCGCTGCTGGTAATGTTCGAACTCTTGGCCGACATCTCTCCGCAATGCGTCAACGATCAGCGACACCTCTAGGTGTGGATGAAGTGGCCCCTGTTCCGGGTCTTGTGAGCGAACCGCCTCGCCCTTTGGCCCGCCTGGTATTTTCATGCAATCGAGCTCACTTGCGTACAGCTCGCAAAACCCCAGCTCTGGATAGTTTTCCGCCGCCCAGATGTACCAGCGAATGGGCCGGTAAGCGCGCCAGAGTTTGCGCTCCTCCTTCAACCGTAAAATCAAGATCTCAAACTGCTCAACCAGCGCTGGCTTCAACAACTCAGGATCCACGCAGCTCAATGATTTCGTGAAGAAGTCTCGGTGACGCAACGTTGCATAAATTTCAATTACGCCATTGTAGGAGTGGATTGACGAGGTCACTTGAGCTACATGGATCATATACTTGGTCACAACCCATTGAAGAATAGGTGAACCATATTTATGGATATTTACATTACCGTCCAAGTGTTCGCACGGAAGGTGCCATTTATCTCCGATAAGCTTTGCTAGCCGCCCCTCCCGTGTTACGAATTCCTCGGGAATTTCAGCCCAATCGTTATCAGCAACTAACTGCTCCAGGTGAGGTGACGCGCTAAAGAAGGACATCGGGCGCATTCCTATTGCTGGCTACCTGAGACTGGTAGCGCTGCAGGGCTTCTTTTCCTCGGGCGCCATAGTCGATATAGCCATCTTGGGACTTCGGCGAAGTATCGCCTCGTAGGCACATCAAGATCTGCTCAATCTCATCCTCCTCCTTCCCTTGACGGCGCAGCTCCTCGTACACTAAATCGGTGAAGGTATAACGCAAAGAATGGGGTATGAGATGGCTCGGAAGTTTATCAGGGAAATGTGTTCTAAGATCCTTGAATAGCTGGCGAAGTCTATCCGTCGACAGCGGCGCGCCTTCGTCACTCAGAAAGACAAAACCACTATCGTTGCTACGGCCATGCAAGAGGAACCACTGCCGCTCATTCATAATATAGTCGTCAAGCATCATGGCGAGACGCGGAGAGTCAAGCGGAAGTATTCTCCCCAATCGTTTAACTCTGGGCGGTCTGCGGCGCTGGTCGACAGGACTCATGCCTCGCCGCATTACATGAATTGAAGTAATCGCACCAAACTTGATGTCTTGGATACGCAGGCTTAATAACTCACCTGTTCGCAACCCCAAGAATACCAACAAACAAACCATCAAAAAGTTTCGAAGTCTACCGCGACTGTCCCTTCCAAATAGCACCGCCCCTTCAGGGTCAAGTGCGTCTTGAAGAAACTGCGCTTGGTCTAATGTTAGGTGTTTATGGTACGAGCGGTTACCTTCAGGTGACTGCATCGAGTCGAGCAACTTGCTGATTAGCTTTTCCTTCATATCACTCAGCCGTTGCCGCTGAGTCTCAGAAGTGCCCGGATCGGCAATCAATTCATCAATATACCAAGCCATATGTTTTCGCGTGGTACTGATGCGCTTATTGGCAGTATCGGGGCTCACCGCCAGCTTTACGACAACTTTCGCATTCGACGGCCGACGAAGTCGCTCGACCAGGCTGGTTATCTCAGCTTCAGTAAATTGCCGCCCAGACTGTAGACGCTCGTAAAGATCAATTCGCCTAACTCTCGCCCAGTCATGAACAACTAACAGTTCCTGCATGTTGCGTGATTGCGTGGTGAAGGCTCGTTGGCGGCGTGACAACATCCAGTCACATGCCTCAGGGACTGGCAAGTCTTGGTCGTCCAAAAGCATGGGCAACCGATCACCAGTGGGAAAGATCACTTGTTCTACGCGCATGACCTACCTCCGAATCCTTTACATTCGGTTTAGCGCGTTTCCTTTACTTGTCAAAAGCCGTTTATCCGGTTTTCCAATCCGTGCTTTACAGTCACAAAAAGAAAGCCCCCAGGTTTCTTTACAAACCTAAGGGCTTCCAATTTTAAATCTTAGTGAAAACAACTAGCTATACAAAATGCTTTACATAACTAGGTTTTATCCGGACTAGAACGGGATATCGTCATCAAAACTGTCGAAATCCGGAGCCGGTTGTGGAGCGGCCTGTTGTGGCGCTGGACGCGACTCACGCTGTGGCTGCTGGCTTGGCTGCGGACGCGACTGCTGTGGACGCGGTGCCGAGTTGGACATACCGCCCTGGCCTTGTTGGTCGCCCTGTGGACGGCCACCCAGCAGTTGCATGGTGCCTTGCATGTCGACCACGATTTCAGTGGTGTAACGCTTGATACCGTCCTTTTCCCACTCGCGGGTTTGCAGTTTGCCTTCGATGTAGACCTGCGAACCTTTGCGCAGGTACTCACCGGCGATTTCTGCCACCTTGCCGAACATCGACACACGGTGCCATTCGGTTTTCTCGACCTTCTGGCCGGTCTGCTTGTCGGTCCACTGTTCGCTGGTCGCCAGACTCAGGTTGGTCACGGCGTTACCGTTAGGCAAGTAGCGAACTTCGGGATCCTGGCC
>NZ_JBOICG010000733.1:0-4047 GCF_050739995.1 Pseudomonas sp.
GACTGGACCACCGCTATCGGGAGCAAGCCCCCTCTCACAGGGGATCTCCAGTGTTCAGGAGATCGGATCAGTTGTTATCGATATCCACATGCCGCGTTTCCTTGAGGCAGAACAACCCCACGACCAAGCTCACCCCGGTCACCACTACCGGATACCACAAGCCATAGAAGATATCGCCGGTGTACACCACCAAGGCAAACGACACCGTCGGCAGGAACCCGCCAAACCAGCCATTCCCGATATGGTAGGGCAGCGACATCGAGGTGTAGCGGATACGCGTCGGGAACAGCTCCACCATCAACGCCGCCAGTGGGCCGTAGCACATGGCTGCAATCAGGATCAGCACCACGATCAGCACCACCACCATCACTTTGTTGACCTGGGCCACATCCGCCGATGTCGGGTAACCGGCCAATGTCACCGCGCCACGCAGGGCGGCTTCGTCGAAACCGTCGATGCGTACATCACCCACGCTCACCTGCACCGGGCTGCCCGTCGGGGCGGCGGCGCTGTGGTACGGCAAGCCCTGTTTGACCAGGAAGGTCTTGACCTTGTCGCACGGACTGTCAAAACGCGCCTTGCCCACCGGGTCGAACTGGAAGGTGCAGGTGGCAGGATCAGCCAGCACGGTGATCGGTGCCTGGCGGCTGGCCTGGTCCATCGCCGGGTTGGTGTAGTGGGCCAGACCCTTGAAGATCGGGAAGTAAAGCACCGTCGCCAGCAACAGGCCGAGCATCAGCACCGGCTTGCGGCCGAGCTTGTCCGACAGCCAGCCAAACAGGATAAAGAACGGCGCACCGATCACCACACTGATGATCAGCAGCATATTGGCCAAGGCCGGGTCCATCTTCAGGAATTGGGTGAGGAAGAACAGCACATAGAACTGCGCGGCATAGAAAGTGACCGCTTGCCCACCGTTGATGCTGAACAGGGCAATCAACACCACCTTGAGGTTTTCCCATTTGCCGAAGGATTCACGGATCGGCGATTTACTCGCCTTGCCTTCCTCCTTCATCTTCAGGAATGCTGGCGACTCATGCAGGCTCATGCGAATCCAGGTGGAAATGCCCAGCAGCACGATGGAAAACAGGAACGGAATACGCCAGCCCCACACCTCGAACTGGTCACCTGTGAAATAACGACAGGCCAGCACCACCAGCAATGACAGCAGCAGCCCAATGGTGGCGGTGGATTGAATCCAACTGGTGTGCAAACCGCGTTTGCCAGCGGGAGCGTGTTCAGCCACGTAGGTGGCCGCGCCGCCGTATTCACCGCCCAGTGCCAGGCCCTGCAGCATGCGCAACACGATCAGGATGATCGGCGCGGCGATGCCAATGCTGGCGTAGTTTGGCAACAGTCCGACGCAGAAGGTCGCCACGCCCATCAGGATGATGGTGACAAGGAAGGTGTATTTGCGCCCGATCATGTCCCCCAGGCGGCCGAACACCAGCGCGCCGAACGGCCGCACCACAAAGCCTGCGGCAAAGGCCATCAAGGCAAAGATAAACGCGGTGGTGTCGTTGACCCCGGCAAAGAACTGCTTGCTGATCACCGCCGCCAGGGCGCCGTAGAGGAAAAAGTCATACCACTCGAACACCGTGCCAAGGGACGAGGCGAAGATGACTTTCTTTGAATCGTTGTTGGTGCTCGCATCGATTACCGAGCCCAAGGGTTGAGCATGTTCTGACATCGGGTAGCCCTCACAGTGATTATTTATTGTTGTTCCACTGTCGGCGCCGGGTACGGCGCCGCTATTCAGATTGCATGTACCAGTTCGTTCGCAGGTGCGAGGCTCCTTGTATTCGGCGACAGGATCAGCTGCGCGGCTTTCTCAGCGATCATCAGTGTAGGTGAGCAGGTGTTGCCGGACGTGATGCGCGGCATGATCGAGGCGTCGGCGATGCGCAGGCCGGGTACCCCATGCACCCGCAGTTGCGCGTCGACCACAGCGTCTTGGTCAGCGCCCATGCGGCAGGTGCCCACCGGATGGAAGATCGTGGTGCCGATACGTGCGGCGGCTTCGTGCAGTTGCTCTTCGGTTTGCAGCGCGTCACCGGGCAGGTATTCCACCGGGTTGAATGGGCTCAGCGCTGGCGCGGCCACGATCCGTCGAGTCAGGCGAATCGCGTCGGCGGCCACCCGCAGGTCTTCCGGGTGGCTGAGGTAATTGGGCCGGATCAACGGGGCATCCGCCGGGTTGGCCGAACGGATATCGACGCGGCCACGGCTTTGCGGGCGCAGGTCGCAGACCGATGCGGTAAACGCCGGAAACCCGTGCAGCGGTTCGCCAAAACGCTCCAGGGACAGCGGTTGCACATGGTATTCAAGGTTAGCCGAGGTCTGTTCCGGGCCGGAGCGGGCAAACGCGCCAAGCTGGCTGGGCGCCATCGACAATGGGCCACTGCGGTCATACAGGTAGCGCAGGCCCATGCCCATCTTGCCCCACAGGCTGCCTGCGATCTGGTTCAGGGTGCGCGCGTTTTCCAGCTTGTAGATCAGCCGCAGTTGCAGGTGATCCTGCAGGTTACCGCCGACTCCCGGCAGTTCATGCAGCACATTGATACCCAACGGCTTGAGCACATTCGACGGGCCAATCCCCGAACGTTGCAGGATGCCCGGTGAGCCCACGGAGCCGGCGCACAGCACGATTTCCTTGCGCGCTTTCCAACTGACTGGCTGGCCATGCTGACGCCCGACAACGCTGGATGCCCGGCCGTTTTCCAGCAACACGCGGTCGACTTCCACCTCGGTCAGCACGGTGAGGTTGGGGCGCTGGCGGACTGGCTTGAGAAACGCCTTCGCCGCGTTCCAGCGCACGCCGGCCTTCTGGTTGACCTGGAAATAGCCGCAACCTTCGTTATCGCCCTGGTTGAAATCACTGATCGACGCAATACCGCTTTGCGCCGCCGCATCGCGAAAGGCATCCAGGATCGGCCAGTGCAGGCGTTGCTGTTCAACGCGCCACTCGCCGCCGTCGCTGTGGAACGCCGAGTTGCCGGCAAAATGGTTTTCGCTCTGCTTGAACAGCGGCAACACGTCTTGCCAAGCCCAACCCGGGTTGCCGGCTGCGGCCCATCCGTCGTAATCCTTAGCCTGGCCGCGCATGTAGATCATGCCGTTGATGGACGAGCAACCACCCAGCACCTTGCCTCGCGGGTAACTCAGCGCACGGCCTTGCAGGCCTTCCTGGGCTTCGGTCTTGAAGCACCAGTCGGTACGCGGATTGCCGATGCAGAACAGGTAGCCGACGGGGATATGAATCCAGGGGTAATTGTCACGGCCACCGGCTTCCAGCAACAGGACGCGGTGGGCGGGGTTGGCGGACAGCCGATTAGCCAGCAGGCAGCCGGCGGGGCCAGCACCTACGACGATGTAATCGTATTCAGCAGTTGCTATGGGCATCTGGGGTCTCGCTTGTTTTTCTTATTGGCTCCATCCTAGTTGTTAGTTTTCGTCTTAAAAATGTTAGTTTTTACCCAGCTGCTGTGCGTTTTTAAACAGCGTGTGCCGGGCTTGGGCAAGGGAGGCGAGATGTTCGACTGGAATGACCTGCGGTATTTCCTTGAGTTGCAGCGCAGTGGCCGCCTGCTCACCGCCGCGCAGCGCCTGAAGACTACCCACGCCACCGTGGCCCGGCATATCGAAGCCATCGAAAAGAGCCTCGGCACGGCACTGTTCGTGCAGCATGCCCAGGGCTACGAGCTGACGCCTGCAGGCGAAGCCCTGCTCAAGCACGCCGAAGCCATGGAAAACGTCGCGCTGCTGGCCGAAGACGAACTCACCCATTCGGCCGCTCCCTTGGGCAAGATCCGCCTCGGCGTGGCTGAAGGCCTGGGTGTGATGTTCCTGGCCGGGCGCATGGGCGGGCTGTTCGAGCGCTATCCTGGGCTGGAAGTGGAGCTGGTGGCGGTGCCGCGCTTTGTCAGCATCCTCAACCGCGAAGCGGAAATCAGCATCCACCTCGAACGCCCCAGCGTCGACCAACTCGTCACCCGCAAGCTCACCGATTACCGCCTCGCGCTCTACGCCAGCCGTGCCTACCTGGAC
>NZ_JBOICG010000734.1:0-6819 GCF_050739995.1 Pseudomonas sp.
TCACTGGCGTATCGCAGTCGATCGAACCGACCTACCAGAACCTGTATGTGAAATCGAACCTGTCGGGCGAATTCACCGTGATCAACCCGTACCTGGTTCGCGACCTCAAGGCCCGCGGCCTGTGGGACTCGGTCATGATCAACGACCTGAAGTACTACGACGGTTCCGTGCAGCAGATCGAGCGTATCCCGCAAGAACTCAAAGAGCTCTACGCGACCGCCTTCGAAGTGGACACCAAGTGGATCGTTGACGCCGCCAGCCGTCGTCAGAAGTGGATCGACCAGGCCCAGTCCCTGAACCTGTACATCGCTGGCGCTTCAGGCAAGAAACTGGACGTGACCTACCGCATGGCTTGGTACCGTGGCCTGAAAACCACTTACTACCTCCGTGCCCTGGCTGCGACCAGCACCGAGAAGTCGACCATCAACACCGGTAAGCTGAACGCTGTTTCCAGCGGCAACCACGGTGATGATTCGGTACTCGCTGCCCCAGCCGGTCCGGCGCCAGTGCCAAAAGCCTGTGCGATCGACGAGCCGGATTGCGAAGCTTGCCAATAAGCTGAGCCGGTTCCTGGTGTAACCACCCGGAACTGAAAAACCCCCGATAGACCCTGGATACAGTTGGGTTTATCGGGGGTTTTCTTTTGCCAAGACAAACATCAGAACAACACGGTTGCAATACCCGACCGAGGTACTCCACCTCGCCTGCCCCACAACTCAATATGACCGTCGATCACCGCCATTGAATGGCCGCCGTACTCCACCGTCCCCACCCTGCTGCTTCTCAAATCAGCATCTGTTGCAGGCCTGTAATGCCCCTTGAGGCCCAAACGGTCCAGTCCTTCACGCGAATATTCACCATCATTGAGGCTATTCATTGCCGCCTGGAAACTACGCCCGGCTGTGCCATCGTTGTTTTCCATCTGCGCCCGCTTGGCACTCGCCGCATACATAAAGTTGGCATCCGTGATCATCGCCGGATCATCCCCCTTGAAACGAGCTTGAGTTGCGGCCTGCCTCAGCTCCTCTTTGGTCAAAGAAAGCTTGAACCCATCTCGCATAGTCACGTCATAGCCACTATTCGTCTCCCTTACCTCTTTGAATACATCGGTAGGTTTCTGGCCAAACTGCATCATTGCGGCCTTTATTGCCGATACGGTAACGCAGTTTCCATCAGGTCCCTGGCTGAAACCGCTCCAGATATTGTTCGGTTTTTTACCTGGGTTACTGTTGTCAGGCTTGTAATTGAAATATTTAGCCCCCTCTGTAATGGGCTTGTTGCTCATGGATTCGGAGGGACCAAAACCTTGCGGATTGACTCGATTACGACCGCCACCACCACCTGGAGACAGGGGTGGAGATGGAGGCGTCGGGGACGGCTCATCCGGAAACAGATCCGGAAACAGCGCCTTCAACCATGCCCACCAAGCGTCAGCCTTGTCTTTCTTGAGCTCGTCGAGAATCGCTTTGAACTTCTCGTCTCCGAGCTCTTCTCGTATTGTATTCAGCTTGTCACGCAGATCCCGAGCCGTCTGGTTTTTGGACGTTTTCTCGGCATCTTCAAGCTCTTTGAGCAACTGACTGATAGATTCTTTTTTGGAATTTACACCCGGTGCCGTGCCATCCGAACGACTTACACCCGCCAGATAACTCTCACCCCAGCCAACGCTAATACGTACCCCACCCCCCCCTCGGGCTGATGTCGACGACTCCCACATACCGCCCCCTTATGATCCAAGCCTCTACGCTTGAATAAGTGAAAAGAGCGGTGTGATCGGTTCCAGCAGATACATGTCATCGCGTGACTACACCACACAGGGGGTGGGAAACGGTCTGATGCCAAATAGCAGGCAAAAAAAACCCCTCTATCGAGGGGCTTTTCTGGTCAAAAACATCAGGCCAACAGCATCAAGTCATCTGAATGATGGTCTGCATGATGGTGCTCTGGGTGGAGATGGTCTTGGCGTTCGCCTGATAGTTGCTCTGGGCCTTGATCAGGTCCACCAGCTCGTTGGTCAGGTTGACGTTGGAACTCTCCAGGGACTTCGACACGATCGAACCCAGGGTGCCGGCTTGCGGGGTGTCATAACCCGGCTGGCCCGAGGCGAAGGTTTCTTTCCAGGTCGTGCTGCCCGCTGGCTGCAGGCCTTGCTCGTTGTTGAAGCTAGCCAGGGAGAGTTGACCGATAGCTTTGCTCTGCTGGTTGCTGAACGTCGCGAACAGCACCCCGTTACCGTCGATGTTCAAACCGGTGATCTGGCCGGTGGCGTAGCCATCGGTGACCGGAGGGTTACGGTAAGTGGCCGAGTTGTACTGGGTGATATTAGCCATGTTGATGGCGATCCCGGTCGGGTTGGCCGTCGCGCCGTTGGCCTTCCACACGCCGTTGGTCACTGTCCCTGGCGTCCAGTTGGAAATGGTCAGCGTGGTGCTGGTGGACGTACCGGTGACAATCCCGGTGAGCTTGCCGGCGCCGTCAAAGCTGAGTGTCGAAGCGGTCGGCGGCGTGGAGCCTGTACCGGTCGGGGCCGTACCATCAGGATTACGACCATCGATCAGGGTGTAGGATTTCCAGGTGTTGGAATCCGTCTTGACCAGGTACTGCACCATTGGGTGGGCGTTACCCTGGCTGTCATACAAAGTGGTGTTGTACTGGGTGGTGAAGGTTTCGGACTTGGTTGGATCGAACGGCGTAGCCGTCTGGTCGATCACCGGCGACGACGAGTTCAGGTTGCTTTGGGAATCCACTTTGGTGGAAGCCTTGGGCGGCAAATTCGCCAAGTTCAATTGCAGGTCGGTCAAGGCGCCCTTGATGATGTTGCCATTGGCGTCCGCCGCGTAACCCTGCAAACGCGAAGTGCCGGTGTTGTTGGTGATGTAGCCGTCTTTATCCGCACGGAAGGAGCCGTTACGGGTGTATTCCAGCGAACCGTCACTGCCCTTTTGCACGAAGAAGCCACCGCCCTGGATCGCCATGTCCAGCAGGCCACCGCTGCCGACCACATCACCTTGAGTGAACTGCTGCGACACTGCCGCCAGGCTCACACCGCTACCGACGCTGTTCTGACCAGTCCCCAGCTTGGAGGCTGCGTAGATGTCCGCGAACTCTGCACGGGATGACTTGAAACCGGTGGTCGCGACGTTGGCGATGTTGTTGCCGGTCACGTCCAGTTGTTTGTTGGCCGCATAGAGGCCGCTAAGGCCGATGTTAAAAGACATGTTTCTCTCCCTCTGCCGTATTTAGCCGGCTCTATGTACCGATAGTCTGAATTTGCGACAGCTTGACGCTGCCCATGCCGCCAGCAAGGTTCAGCAACATCTCGCCGCCGGTCTTGCTCAAGGTCACGCTGGTCACCGTGGCAGGCAGCGAAGTCAACAGGGCAGCCGAGTCGCCCTTGTCATTCTTGTAAGTGGCGTTGAAGGTGTAGGTGCCGGCTGGGGCAACTTCACCCTTGTCGTTCTTGCCATCCCAGATAAAGCTGGAATTACCGGCGCTCTGGGCGCCCATATCGATAGTGCGTACCACATTGCCGTCTTTGTCGGTGATCTTGACCGAGACGTTACCCGTGGCAGCTGTCACCGCCACCGAGCCGGTCATGCTCTTGCTGGTATCTACCGTGGCCTTGTCGGTCTGGGTGATGATCGAACGCCCCACCAGCGACGACGCTTGCAACGCTTGCGACGAGCTGAAGTTGCTGGAGATCGCATTCACCGAGTCGTTCAGGGTATTGATGCCTTCCAGGCTGCTGAACTGGGCCAGCTGTGCGACGAACGCACCGTTGTCCTGGGGCGACAGCGGGTTCTGGTTTTTCAGTTGGGTCACTAGCAGTTGCAGGAACGCGTCCTTGCCCAAGGACTGGTTGCCCGTGGCGGCCTTGGCAGCGCTATTGAGACTGCTGTTGTCCGTGGCGGTCTTGACCTTGGAATTGAACAGGTCCTGGACCGGCGTGTTGGCTGGAGTAGAAGTGGTATCAACAATGGCCATTATTTGGCGCCCCTTATCACTGACCCAGGGTCAGGACCTTCTGCATCATGGTTTTGGCGGTGTTCATCATTTCCGCATTGGTCTGGAACGAGCGGCTGGCAGAGATCATGTCAGCCATTTCCTCAACCACGTTGACGTTGGGGTAGTACACGTAGCCCTTTTCGTTCGCCGCGGGGTGGTTAGGCTCGTAACGGGCCTCAAGGTTGCTCTGGTCTTCGACGACACCCAGCACCTGCACGCCGGAGCCTGCAGCATCCTGGTTCTGGAACAGCGAATCACTGCCGTTACCCTGGCCACCTTGGAACATGGTGGCGAACACCGGGTGGCGGGCGCGGTAGGTCTGGTCGATGCTCGAAGACACAGTCTCGGCGTTGGCGATGTTACTGGCGACGGTGTTCAAACGCGTGGTCTGCGCGCTCATGCCACTGCCGGCAATATTGAAAACACTGGACAGGGACATGGCTTACTCTCCACGCAGGGCTGACATCAGCCCTTTGAATTTGCTATTGAGCAGGGTGAAGCTGGCCTGAAAGTTCACCGAGTTCTCGGCATAGGCCGATTGCTCCAGTTGAGCGTCGACGGTGTTCTGGTCGATCGAGGGTTGCATCGGCGTGCGATACAGCAGCGATTCGTCACCATTGCTCAGGCCTTGCGCTTCGATATGACGGCTATTGGTCATGTTCAAGGCGAAGGTGCCATTCTTGGTCTTGTCCTGTTGTGCAGCGAGCACAGCAGAAAAATCCAGGTCCCGAGCCTTGTAGTTCGGGGTGTCGGCGTTGGCAATGTTGTTAGCCAGAACTTCAGCACGCTGGGCGCGGAAGCCCAAGGCTTGTTCGTGGATACCGAGCGCTTTATCGAAGCTGATGCTCATGGCGGAAACCTTTAGGCTGACCTGCTTTTCGTAACAGGGTTATAGCAAGGCCCATGCCAATTCTTAGAACGCCTGTATCTCAGGGGTTTGCGGGGTGTTTGCCGGCGGCAATGCCAGAAAAGCGGCAACGGGTTTCCGCGTGGCGCCAGTAAAGCGGCAATGCGGGATTGCCGCTGTCTTGAAATTTGCCGCATAACAAATGTGGGAGGGGGCAAAGCCCCCTCCCACATTTTTTACCGAGTACTGTTTGCTTACTTGGCCTGGTAAATGATCCCAGGGCTGCATTGCACCATCTGGTAATGATCCGGCAGGCCGTTCAATGCCTCGGACGCGCCAAGGAACAGATAGCCGCCACGCTTGAGGGTGCCATGGATGCGCAACAGGATGTCTTTCTTCACTTCAGCCGAAAAATAGATCAGCACGTTTCGGCAGAACACCATGTCGAACTTGCCCAGGCTCGCATAACTGTCGAGCAGGTTGAACGAGCGAAACTCGACTCGGTTCTTGATCGGCGCCTTGACCGCCCATCGCCCTGCCCCTTTCGGGTCAAAGTAACGTTGCAGGCGCTCCTGGGACAAACCACGGCCCAGGGCAAGACTGTCGTATTCGCCGGTTTTGCAATTGGTGAGCATGGTGCCGGATAAGTCGGTGGCAACAA
This sequence comes from Pseudomonas sp., assembly GCF_050739995.1. GTDB lineage: Bacteria > Pseudomonadota > Gammaproteobacteria > Pseudomonadales > Pseudomonadaceae > Aquipseudomonas. Next base: position 5,514 of record NZ_JBOICG010000734.1, read on the forward strand.
TTTGCGCACCGGCCTTCAATTGGCCCATGTTGGTACGCTCGAACTCATCGATGGACATCGAGATCGAGTACGGCTCCTGCCCGGAAGAGCATGCCGCCGACCAGATGCGCAGGCGTTGCCCGGGGCTGGCCTTGATGGCCTCCGGCAGTACCTTGCTCTTGAGCACCTCAAAAGGATACGTGTCGCGAAACCACAAGGTTTCGTTGGTGGTCATGGCATCGACCACCATTTCCTTGAGCCCGCTACGCGGCTGACCCTGGATGCGCTGTACCAACTCACCCAGGGATTTGATGCCCTGCTGCTCCATCAGTTTGTTGAGACGGCTGGATACCAGGTACTGCTTGTTTTCACCGAGCAATATGCCACAGGCTTTTTCCAGGAAGACCCGGAACTGTTCGAAATCCAAATTACCCGTAGACAATGATACCGCCTCTTAAATCGTGTGACCGCCAGGGGAAATCCCCTAGCCGTGATCTGCTGCCTTGATCCGGTCGACTACCCGGGATGCCAGGTCATCAGGGCGGAATTTGGCCAGGAAGTCATCAGCGCCGACTTTCTTGACCATCGCCTGGTTGAATACACCCGACAACGAAGTATGCAGGATGATATGTAATTTTTGCATGCGTGGGTCATTGCGTATTTCGGCCGTGAGGGTATAGCCGTCCATTTCCGGCATTTCAATGTCGGAGATCATCATCAAGAACTCTTCCTCCGGCTTCTTGCCCTCATCCACCAGCTTACGCAGATAGTCCAACGCCTGGCGACCGTCATTCAGGGCCACCACCTCCACGCCAACCGTTTGCAGGCAGCGCGTCACTTGCTTGCGTGCGACCGAGGAATCGTCAACGGTCAATACGCGCAGGGACACCGCCTTGTGCGCCGTCTCGGCATCCACCACGCCTATCGAGATGGCCTCCGAGGTCGGCGCCACTTCGGCGAGGATTTTCTCCACGTCGATGATTTCCACCAACTGGTTATCCACCCGCGTCACCGCCGTGAGGTAGTGGTCGCGCCCGGTGCCCTTGGGCGGCGGATGGATCTCTTCCCAGTTCATATTGACGATGCGCTCTACCGAGCGCACCAGGAAACCCTGGGTCTTGGTGTTGTACTCGGTAATGATCACGAACGGGCTCTCGCGGTCCTGCAACCCCGCCGAACCGGTGGCCATTGCCAGGTCAAGAATCGGGATGGTCGCGCCACGAATGTTGGCCACACCGCAAACCACCGGGCTGGACTTGGGCATTATTGTCAGCTTGGGACACTGCAGCACTTCGCGAACCTTGAAGACATTAATCCCGTACAGCTG
>NZ_JBOICG010000735.1:0-6211 GCF_050739995.1 Pseudomonas sp.
GTTGGGGGCGACCGCGCCATTCCTTGCGCTGTACTTCGATCACCTGGGTTTCCCCAGCGCACGCATCGGCGAGCTGGTAGCCATCCCCATGTTGATGCGCTGCGTGGCCCCCAACCTGTGGGGCTGGCTCGGCGACTACAGCGGTCGGCGCCTGGCCATCGTACGCTTTGGCGCGGTGTGCACCCTGGCGAGCTTTTCGCTGATATTCGTCAGCAAGACCTACGCCTGGCTGGCCATGGTGATGGCACTGCATGCGTTCTTTTGGCACGCGGTGTTGCCGCAGTTTGAAGTGATCACCCTGGCTCACCTGCAAAAACAGACCTCGCGCTACAGCCAGATCCGTCTCTGGGGATCCATCGGTTTCATCTTGGCCGTGGTCAGCATGGGGCGTCTGTTCGACTGGCTGAGCCTGGATATTTACCCGGTGGTGGTCGTGGTGATCATGGCCGGCATCATCGGTGCCAGCCTGTGGGTGCCGAATGCGCAGCCCGTCACCCATGGCAACCGCTTGGCCGGCGACGGGTTTCTCAAGCAGTTGCGCAGCCCCGGGGTACTGGCGTTTTATGCTTGCGTGGCGCTGATGCAAATGAGTCATGGGCCGTATTACACCTTCCTTACGCTGCACCTCGAGCATTTGGGTTACAGCCGAGGTGTGATCGGCCTGCTGTGGGCGATGGGTGTGGTGGCGGAAGTGTTGATGTTCCTGGCCATGAGCCGCCTCCTCGCGCGCTTTTCGGTTCGTCGGGTACTGCTGGCCAGCTTCCTGTTGGCTGCGCTGCGCTGGTTGTTGCTGGGCACACTGGCCGAGTTTTTCTGGGTACTGCTGCTGGCGCAAGTACTGCACGCCGCCACGTTCGGCAGTTTTCATGCGGCGGCGATCGCCTTTGTGCAACGTAGTTTCGGCGACCGCCAACAAGGTCAGGGCCAGGCGTTGTATGCGGCTTTGGCGGGCACAGGGGGGGCTGTAGGAGCCCTGTATTCCGGTTATAGCTGGAACCTGCTGGGGCCGACCTTCACCTTTAGTATTGCCAGCGTCGCAGCCCTGGCCGCTGCCGTTATCATTGGCTTTCGATTGCAAGAGCCGAACCAAGGAACCGTGCAATGAGTTATGTAGCTGTCTACCACGTCACCACACCCGATACCCCGAATAAAGTGCTGACCCACTTTGACGACATCCGTTCGACCCTGGCCGAACACGGCGTGCGCTTCGAGCGTTGGCAGCCCGGTATCATTGAAAAGGGTGCCAGCGACATCGCCATGATCGCGGCGTATCAACCGCAGATCGACAGCCTGGGTTATGCGGCCGTGGAGGTGTTCAGCGTGACCGGCGACCATCCACAGAAGGATGAGCTGCGCGCCCAGTTCCTCGACGAGCGCTGCAATGGCGAGGATGAAGTGCGTTTCTTCATCGCGGGCCAAGGGTTGTTCAGCCTGCACATTGGCGACTACGTGTATGGCGTGCGTTGTGAAAAAAATGACCTGCTGGTGATTCCTGCCGGCCTGCCCCATTGGTTTGACATGGGGGAGAACCCGCACTTCGTGACATTGCGTATGTTTAATTCGACTAAAGATGCTGTGCCGGAATTTACTGGAAATGAAATAGCGCGTCTTTTTCCAGGATTGGACGACTAAGCATAGCTATTTGAACGTTCAACCCCAGCAAGTTGGAAATTACTGTGGGAAGAAGCTTGGTTGCTTGTAAGGCACGGCTGTTTATTCTGAGTCTTACGCTTTCATTCCATTCATTATGTAACTCTCTCTGCGTTCAATGTTTATGTCACCTGTCAATAGGAGGAATCCGAATAGGGGCAGGGGTTCTGTAAATGAAAGGAGAGAGCAATGAGTGGCCCAGTCGAGTCCTGTCACCCGCTGGTTATTCTGCCGACGGCGATCAGAAAGCGCATGAGTTTGTCCGGCAAACCCTTGACCCCGGCGGAGCTGGAGATACTGCGATGGGCTTCGGAAGGCAAGACGGTCTGGGAGATCAGCCAGATTCGAGCCACCTCCGAAGCCACCGTGAAATTTCATCTGCGCAATATCTACGGCAAATTGGAAGTGACCAACCGTGTGCAGGCAATGAATGAAGCCATCCGCCTGGGTTTGTGCTGACGGACAGCAAAAAGGGCCGCAACGCTTGATGGCGTCGCGGCCCTTTTTTTGTGCGTGTGATTTAAGCCGAGTGGTAAGTCGGCAGGGCAAAGCGGTTCTGGCTTTGCAGCATCGAAATCTGTGGCAGTTCACTGGCTTGTTCGGCCAGGTCGCGGCGAATGGCGCTGATCACCCAGGTCAACTGATCAGCGGTGTGCAGTTGCTGATAAGAGATCGAGCGCTTGACCTGTTTGCCTTCGCTGTTGCGCAGGGTCAACAGAATGCCGCCATCGGGACGTGGTTGGGTGGTGACGTCGTATTGGGAGAATACAGAAGCGAATTTATCTTGGATCAGGCTCATGTCTATCAGCTCCGTTGGCTCAAGTTGGCAAGCATGGAGTGATAGGTGCAGTGATTGTGCCAGCATTGGCTATCGAATTAATTCGTTATAAAACAATGACTTAACAAAATTCAAGATTTTTGTTTTCGTGCAATTTGCATGAATGGCCATCGTGCATCCTGCATTTTGCGTTATCGAAGACGAAGGTTTCGGCGGGCGTTCTCTGCTAATGACTGCTGACACATCACAGAATTCCATTTTTTGTGCCGCACGTATCTGGGATACAAAACTTTTCAAATCCTGCGTGTACAGCCAAAGAATCGCTGGCGTATTTTCCTGCAAGGCATTCGGTCTCCTGCCTACAGGAGCGCCGTTGTAGATGGGCCAGACCAACAATAAGAAAAAAGGACGTTCCGCCATGAGCCATCAGCAAGATGACATGATCACTTGGGGCATGATGCTGCGTAAGGTGCCAGCCATCGTTCGAGCCCTGCCACGGGTGGTGCGCGGCATGCGTGCGGCGAATGTCACCGACCCCGGGCAGCCTTGCGGTCTCGGTTGGTACTTCGAACAGGCCGTCCTGCGTAATCCTCACGGCGCTGCGCTGCTATATGGCGACGAAGTGCTCAGCTACAGCGAAGCCAACCAACGAGCCAATCGCATTGCTCACCACTTGCACGCTCAAGGTATCGCCAAGGGTGATGTGATCGCGGTGTTTGTCGAAAACCGCCCCGAATTGCTCCTGACGGTGCTGGCGGTGGCCAAGCTGGGCGGTATCTGCGCCATGCTCAATACTTCGCAAACCCAGGCGGCGTTGGTGCACAGCTTGAATTTGGTGAGCCCGGTGGCGATCGTGGTGGGTGCTGAGTTGGTGGCTGCCCACGCGGCGGTTCGCGATCAGGTAGCGATTGAAGCAGGCAGGACCTGGTTTGTCGCCGATCAACCCGCGAGCACGGTGCCCGAAGGCTATACCGACCTGCTGGCCGCCAGCGCCGACGGCTCGGTGGACAACCCCGACAGCACTGGTCGCATCTTCTTCAACGACCCTTGCTTCTATATCTACACTTCCGGCACCACCGGCTTGCCCAAGGCCGGCATCATGAAACACGGCCGTTGGACCAAGACCGCCGTCAGCTTCGGCAGTATCGCCCTGGACATGGACTCGGATGACGTCCTGTATTGCACCTTGCCGCTGTATCACGCCACCGGGTTATGTGTGTGCTGGGGCTCGGCGATTGTCGGGGCATCGGGTTTCGCCATCCGCCGCAAATTCAGCGCCAGCCAGTTCTGGGACGATGCGCGCAAATTCAACGCGACTACCCTGGGTTATGTCGGTGAGCTATGCCGCTATCTGCTTGATCAGCCGCCCAGTGCACAGGACCGCGATAACCGCGTGACCAAAATGGTTGGCAACGGCCTGCGCCCAGGCGTGTGGGCGCAGTTCAAGCAGCGCTACGGGGTTGAACATGTCTGCGAACTGTATGCTGCCAGCGACGGTAATATCGGCTTCACCAACATCCTCAATTTCGACAACACCATCGGCTTTTGCCTGCAACACTGGGCGCTGGTCGACTACGCCCACGATACCGGTGAGCCGCTGCGTGGCAGTGATGGTTTCATGCGCAAGGTACAGGCGGGCGGACAGGGGCTGCTGCTCGCCAGGATCGATGAAAAGTCGCCCTATGACGGCTACACCGACCCGGAAAAGAACCGCAAGGTAGTGCTCACCGACGTGTTCGAAAAGGGCGACCGCTATTTCAATTCCGGCGATTTGTTGCGCAGCATCGGTTTCGGCCATGCGCAATTTGTTGACCGCCTCGGCGACACCTATCGCTGGAAGGGTGAAAACGTGTCGACCACCGAAGTGGAGAATGTCCTGCTGCAGCATCCGCAGATCGCCGAAGTGGTGGCCTATGGCGTCGAGATCGAAAATACCAATGGGCGGGCGGGGATGGTCGCCATCACCCCCAGCGAATCCTTGGCGTCTCTGGACATGCGCGAGCTGCTGCAATTCGCCCACGGCCAGTTGCCACATTACGCCGTGCCGTTGTTCCTGCGGATCAAGGTGAAGATGGAAACCACCGGCACCTTCAAGTACCAGAAGGTCAAGCTCAAGGAAGAGGCATTCGACCCGGACAAGGCCGGCAATGACCCGGTTTACGCCTGGCTGCCGGGGTCCGACAGCTATGTGCCGGTCACCGGGCAATTGTTGGCGCAGATCCAGGGTGGGCAGTTCCGTTATTGATTCTGCCTATGGGCACTTTTGGCAAAAAAGCCATGACAGTGGGGAGCTTCAACGCGACACTGGGCGCCTATAAAGCACACAGACAAGGAGCCCCACATGTCAGACCAGCCTAAACAAATGACCGAAGATGAAGCCGCCGAATTTGCCGAGCAGGTCTTCAACGTGGCCCGTAATGGCGATGCTGCCATGCTCGCCGCACTGTTGGCCAAAGGCTTGCCTGCCAACCTGCGCAACCACAACGGCGACACCTTGCTGATGTTGGCGGCCTACCACGGTCACGCCGATGCGGTGAAAGTATTGCTGGAGTTCAAGGCTGACCCGCAGATAGCCAATGACAAGAACCAACTGCCGATTGCTGGCGCGGCATTCAAGGGTAATCTGCCGGTGGTCAAGGCGCTGATTGAAGGTGGCGCGCCGGTGGACGCTGCGTCCTCGGATGGTCGTACGGCGCTGATGATGGCGGCGATGTTCAACCGCGTTGAGATGGTGGATTACCTGCTGGGCCAAGGCGCCAACCCCAAGGCAGTCGATGCCCAAGGCGCCACCGCGTTGGCAGCGGCGCAGACCATGGGCGCGGCGGATACGGCGGCGCAGTTGCAGAAACTGGTGTAGGCTACGCGCCCTCGAAAACCAGCCCGCCACAGGACCATCCCCATGAAAACCGCCCTCGTCGAACTCATCAGCAAAATCAGCGCCGGCGTCATGGGCGAGGACGAAGTGGCGCGCATCGCCGAAGAAGCGGCCCGGGCCTACGCCGACCCTGTGGCTTTTCTGGCGGCCAATCCGGATATCAACTACGACGACACGTTCCCCATCTCACTGGGTGAGTGGGTGGTGGTCGGCAGCTTGCCGGATACCGTGCTGTTCCAGGCCGACACCTATGGCGATTTGTTTGCGCAGGTCGTTGCGTCGTTCGGCCCGGGTGTGGCGTTCAACCTCAAGCCTAAGCAGCTGGCCAAGACCGACGACCTCACGGCGCTGAACCGCATTCAGATCCAGATGAGCGCTCTCAGCCCGGAAGACGGCGGCTACGTGCTGATGAATTTCAGCCAGTTGCTCGATGATGAAATCCAGACCGTGCTGGTATACGGCAACGACCTGCCGCGTGTGCTGGAGCTGTGCGCCGAAGTCGGCATCAAGGCCGAGCCGTCCCTTGAAGCGCTGCGCGTTGCCGTACACGTCTGAAATAAAACGGAACCCCGGTCAGGGCTGACTATCCTACAAGTGCATGCCCTCACTTAGGAGCGACACCATGGGTTCCACTTTTAATGGCCTGATCGGCCTGATCATCCTCGCGCTGGATATCTGGGCGATCATCAACGTGTTCAAAAGCGGCGCGAGCACGGGCGCCAAAGTGCTGTGGATCTTGTTGATCCTGCTGCTGCCGGTATTGGGCCTGATCATCTGGGCGATTGCCGGGCCGCGGGGCAATGTGCGGATCTGATTACCCAATCAATTTGCAGTGACACCGGTAAAATGTGGGAGCGGGCTTGCCCGCGATTGCGGTGTGTCAGCCAACTCGTCTGGCACTGATATAC